>NZ_JAFBEP010000004.1 GCF_016908775.1 Defluviitalea raffinosedens
TTATACTTTTATATTTTTACCTTTCCTCTGTTTTGTTTTTAACACTCCATTAAATACTAATAGTTATGTGTTAAATAATAAATATATAAATAATTCCTTAAATATTTATATTTTATTTATAGTGTGATTCACAATAATTAATATATTATTACTCTACGAAAATTGAGTGTAATAAAGTTTAGGTTTTCTTCACCAAACGTATGTACTTATAAAATGATCTGTGGTAAACTAAATTGAGAAGATAAAAAACTAAAAATTGTATTTACAAAACAAAAAAGGAAGTGACTTTATGAACTTACCTATTATTTCAGAGGATCAATATGATTCCAATGAGTTGTTGTATAACAACAATCAATATTCAGCTCATTGTGATATTTCCGATGATTCAATGCTGATTGAATTATGGCTTGATCAAAAAGCTCAAAGTTCAAGAAAGACATATCGAAGAATTGTAGACGAGTACATATTATTCATCAATAGTTTAGGTATAGAAAAACTTAGAGATGTTGGAGTATATAACGCAAACAATTATAAGCAAGCTCTGAAGGCGCATGTTAAAGCAAATGGTAAATCTCTTGCCCCCTCGACCATTTCTCAAAGAATTAACACTATAAGCAGTTTGTATACCTTTGGAAAAGATTCTGGCTATTTTTTAGTAAATCCCTTTAGACTTCTGAAGAAACCCAAATTTGATAATAAAAATCAACATAAGTTCCTCTCCGTGAAAGAAGTGGATTTGCTCTTAAAATCTTTAAAAGCAAGCAGTAACGATAAAATTCTCTCTAATAGAAATTATACAATAGGGGTTATGCTGCTCTTTACCGGCTTAAGAATCAATGAGCTTCTCTCTATTAACTGGGGGGATTTTTATCTAGATCACTCCAATAATATTGGGGTGCGGATTAAAGGAAAAGGCGCGGACTGGAGAGTTGTAAAAATAAGAAAAGACTTATGGTTTTACATTGTACAGTATAGAAGGGACTTTGGCCTATCCTATGAAATGGATCCTAATAATCAAGAACCTCTTTTTGTAAATATTCATGGACAGAGACTATCGTATTCCTATGTCAGAAAGCTGCTGGAGCAAGCTGCAATAAATGTAGGTATCAGAAAGAAAGTTACTCCCCATTGGTTCAGACACACTTCTGCCAGCTTGGCATTAATGAATGGAGCCGATATCAACAGAGTAAAAGATCAATTTGGCTGGAAAAACCTCCTTACGCCTTCCAGGTATCTGCATAATTTAAAGAAACTAGACGAAACCGCAACAGATTTTATACCTATAAAAATATAATACTCCGGATAATACATGTAACTTGAATCGGAATGATGAGACAGATATAATGAAAAAGTCTAAATTGAAGATAAATTTGATCGGAAGGAACATGAAATCATGAAATTGCAAAAGTTACTTAGTTATGTACGCCGTGCGGTAGATGATTACAATATGATCAAAGATGGGGATCGGATTGCTGTTGGAATATCAGGGGGCAAAGACAGTTTAACACTTCTTCTGGCGTTAAAAAGCCTTCAAAGATTTTATCCTGAAAAGTTTGAATTGGAAGCCATTACGATATCCCTGGGATTTGATAATTTCGATCTGGAAGCTGTCAAGAAAATGTGTGATGAGATTGGTGTAAGATATACGGTTCAAGATACCTATATCGGTCAAATTATATTTCAGGAACGAAAGGAAAAAAACCCCTGCTCTCTTTGTTCTAAAATGAGAAAAGCCGCATTATACGATGTGGCAAAGAAACTGGGCTGTAATAAAATCGCCCTTGGACATAATAAGGATGATGTGATTCAAACTTTGCTTCTTTCTATGTTTTATGAAGGAAGAATACATACTTTCTCTCCTGTTACCCATTTAGAAGATATTAATTTACATTCTATACGTCCATTAATCTACGCACCTGAAAAAGAAGTCATTTCTTTTTCCAGAAAATATGGACTTCCCGTTGTAAAAAGTCCTTGTCCTGCAGATGGAAAAACAAAGAGAGAAGATATGAAAATATTCATCAAACAACTTCGCAAACAATATGACCATTTCGACAGCCGAATGTTTGGCGCGATTCAACGTTCCTTTATCGATGGCTGGAATATCGAGAGAAAAACACCTTAAAAAGGTGTTTTTTCATTGTCTGATAAATTATCTTTAAAAACATCGATATATATTTGCTTATTCTTATTGACTGCTGCATACATTACATCCTTAAAATCCGATATCCCCTTTAAGTTAAGCTGTTTTTTTAGCCATTTTTCATCGATGTGCATGATCTTAAGATTTTTATGGATTAATTTCCCATTTAGTATTACTGCAGTAAAAGGTTCTCTACTATCAGGCATAAGCCCTATATCCTTTAAAGTAACAGGCTCTTGATCTTCATATCTCATAATACTTAAATTGCCATTACTTTCTACAATGGCATATTTTACATCTTTTATATCAAATACATTTCCGATACGCAGCTGCTCCTGCAAATCATTAATACTGTATAAACATCTTTTTAAATTTTCTTCTAATATTTTTCCTTGCTGAATAACGATAATTGGTTCCCCTTGGAATATCGTCTCTAATTCTTTGCTTTTTATGGATAAATAGGACATACACCAGGTAAGAATCCCAAATAGGAATAATCCTATTAAGTGATGCCATGTTCTTTGATTTAAGTCCGTTGCCAGGGTGGCTGCGATAGATCCAAAGGTAATGCCATTGATATACTCATATACTGTTAACTGTGCGATTTGCTTTCTTCCAAGAAGCCTTGCAATAAACCAGATTCCGAAAAAAGCCAACAAAGTTTGTATAATAATTTCAACAACAACCTTCAATTTCCAACCTCCAGACATAAAAAAATATTTACTGCAGATAATAACCATAATTCACTAAGTTACTTCGGAGGGAAAAATATGTCATTATGGCTGCAAGCCTTGCTTACAATAGTATTTATCATTGCATGTATTCTTATAATTTATTATCTCCAAAAGAAGAAAAAAATCTAACATCATATTTTAATTTGCCATATCGAACATCTATTTGTATAATATTTTTATACATACAAATCTTTGGAGTGTGATTCTATGGCAGATTTAAGTTATCACGAACAACAAAAACAAAAAAATACGCTAAGGCTTAGGGAACTTCTCTCCCAGCTTCCGCCCTTTGCTTATGAATTTTTCCGTGGAATAGAACCTGTTACTTCCCCCAAAACCAGAATAGGTTATGCTTATGATTTAAGAATATTTTTTGAATACATCTTAGAAATCCACCCCACTCTGAAAAATAAATCAATAAATGAGTTATGTTTAAAAGACCTGGAAGAAATAACACCAGATCATATTGAAATGTTTTTGGAATATGTCACCTATTATAAAAAACCCCATCCTCAAAATCCACATAAAATCATTGAATACCAAAATGATGAGCGGGGTAAGGCAAGAAAACTGGCTGCCATTCGCACATTCTATACATATTTTCATAAAAAAAGAAAAATCAATGGAAATCCTTCCAGCCTGGTAGAAATGCCTAAAATTCATGAAAAAAATATTATCCGCCTGGAAATTGATGAAGTGGCAAAATTATTAGATGAAATAGAAAGCGGCGAAAAACTCACCGCCACTCAAAAAAGATATCATAATTACACAAAGGCGCGGGACTTAGCCCTTATCACTGTTTTACTTGGAACAGGAATTCGTGTATCTGAATGTGTTGGATTAGATATAAAGGATATTGATTTTGATGTAAATGGTTTAAAAATTACCCGTAAAGGCGGCAATGAAATGGTGATTTACTTTGGAGAAGAGGTAGAAGAAGCTTTGCAAAATTATTTAGCAGAAAGAAATAAAAAGCAACCAAAGCCCGGCCATGAAGACGCTCTTTTTCTATCCCTTCAAAATCAACGCATTTCTGTCCGATCCGTTCAGAATCTGGTTAAAAAATATGCGTCTTTAGTCACTACCATTAAAAAAATATCTCCTCATAAATTGAGAAGTACTTATGGAACCAATTTGTATCAAGAAACAGGAGACATCTACCTCGTAGCAGATGTATTAGGCCATAAAGATGTCAATACTACCCGAAAACATTACGCACAAATCGATGACCAGAGAAGAAGATCTGCAGCAAGAGCAGTAAAGTTAAGAAAATTATAACTGCCCATGATAAAAGTTATAACTTATATCGCCAGGCTGTATTTCAAAAATCATCCGATGCACAGAACGATCGCTTTTGCTGTGAAATAAAATTAAGGCCCAGAACAAATTTATATCTGGGCGTTGTTTATAAATAATATAATTATTACAAAATAGATTGATTTTTAGTTTCCGGCCTTGTAAACTGGTATGACAATTTTGTCTCCTGCATAAATTTTATCCGATTTCATATGATTAAATTCCATGATGGTAGATACATATTGATTGAGACTTTGATGGTCAGGTTTATATTGTTGGGCAATATTCCAGAGTGTATCACCTTTTTGAATATGTACTTGTTCGTATTTCTGAATTGGATTCTTTCTAATATGTTCTTTCTCTGTAGAACTATATATAATGACTGCAATAAACTGAAATACACAGATAAAGAATATAAGTAACAATATGAAACGATACCTTTGAAATGACTTTATCCTTAACATAGAACCCCTCCGAACATCTGTTTGTAATTATTATATGCGAACATACATTCTATGTCAATATTTTTATAGTTTTGGGGGGATCATTTTTACCCTTGCTATCGAACATTAGTTTTGATATTTTATAAGGTATATGCTATAATAAACCATATTACAGAGCGAGGTGACTATATGAGTATTAAAATTGGTGAAAAACAGAGAGAAATATTGGAATACTTAAAGAAAGAAATTAAAACCAAGGGTTATCCGCCTTCAGTTAGAGAAATATGTGATGCTGTGAATTTAAAATCTACTTCAACAGTTCATGGTCATCTCAACCGTTTAGAAAAAAAGGGTATGATTCGCAGAGATCCTACAAAGCCAAGAGCTATTGAAATATTAGATGATTCATTTTACGAAATACGCCATGAACTGGTTAATGTTCCTATCGTGGGTAAAGTTACTGCCGGACAGCCCATTCTTGCAGTAGAGAACATAGAAGACTATTTTCCACTTCCTGTAGAATATGTAAAAAACGATACAGTATATATGCTGCATATACAGGGAGATAGTATGATTGAAGCAGGCATCTTCAACAATGACCTGGTTTTAGTCAGAAAACAAAGCAGTGCCGAAAACGGTGATATTGTTGTCGCCTTAATTGAAGATTCCGCCACTGTAAAACGTTTCTTTAGAGAAAAAGACCATATTCGTTTACAGCCGGAAAATTCTGCAATGAATCCCATCATTGTTCGGGATGTTACCATACTTGGTAAAGTCATAGGATTGTTCAGGAAATTTTAATTAAAGTATTAGATCTTTTAGGAGTTGACAGTATGAATAATGGATTTATCAGAATTGGAGCCGCTGTACCCAAGGTAACGGTTTGTGACTGTAAAAAGAATACGGATGAAATCATTCAACTCATTGAAAGCGCTAAAAAAAATAAGGTTCAAATACTGGTATATCCGGAATTATGTATTACAGGATATACTTGTGGAGATTTATTTGAACAAGGAATTCTTTTAGAAGAAGCCAAGAAAGCCTTGCAGCGTATTTTAGACTACTCTCATCATCTGAATATGTTGATTGTAGTCGGTATGCCAATAGCTGCGGATGAACAGCTTTTTAACTGTGCAGTACTGCTGCTTCATGGAAAAATCTTAGGGGTTGTCCCAAAAACCTCTATTCCCAACCATGGAGAATTTTATGAGCGAAGATGGTTTTCATCCTCTTTTAGCAGAATTAGTGATGAAATAGAAATTTGCGATCAAACTGTTCCTTTTGGTACCGACCTTTTATTTAGAAGCAAGGAGAATCCGTCTCTTTGCATTGGCGTTGAAATATGTGAAGATGTATGGACGCCTATCCCACCCAGTTCCTTTCAATGCCTTCACGGAGCTTCTCTTATTTTAAACCTTTCTGCCAGCAATGAAGCCGTTGGAAAAAGTGATTACAGAAAGAACCTGATTGGACAGCAATCTGCTCGATGCATGGCAGGATATGTTTATGCTTCTTGTGATTACGGCGAATCCACTACAGACATCGTTTTCGGAGGTCATTCCATGATTTTTGAAAATGGCATCCTCCTTAAAGAGAGACCGCCTTTTGCGGAAGATACTTCTCTTATATTCAGTGAACTGGACTTGGAACGCTTGGCCGCAGAACGCAGGAGATCATCAAGTTTTATGAGTTTAATTGGTAGCCATATGAATTATTCAAACAAATACAGAATGATTCCATTTTGTTTATCCTCAGAGACGATACCTCATTTAACAAGATCCATCGATCCTCACCCTTTTGTACCTTCCAATCGGGAGTCCAGAGAGCTTCGATGCAAGGAAATTTTTTCTATTCAAGTTAATGGACTTAAGAAGCGCCTGGAGCATACAGGTGCTAAAACCGCTGTTGTAGGTATCTCAGGCGGATTAGACTCCACTCTTGCCCTACTGGTTTGTGTTGCTGCTTTTGATCAATTGAATATGGATCGTAAAAATATTTTTGGAATAACTATGCCAGGCTTTGGTACTACCGATAGAACCTACAACAACGCTCTTGATTTAATGAGAAATTTAGGAGTTACCATTCGTGAGATTCCTATTGCCGATGCCTGTATGCAACATTTCAAAGATATTGGACATGATCCTTCTGTTCATGATGCCACATATGAAAATACTCAGGCAAGAGAACGAACACAAATTTTAATGGATATTGCCAATAAAGAAGGCGGTCTTGTAATCGGCACCGGAGATCTTTCCGAACTGGCCCTTGGGTGGGCTACATACAATGGAGATCATATGTCCATGTATGGCGTTAATGGAAGTGTTCCAAAGACCTTGGTTCGAAGTCTGATTTCTTGGATTGCCGAGACCAAAATCGATGCAAATGCAAAAGCCACCTTAATAGATATTTTAAATACACCTGTCAGTCCCGAGCTTCTTCCTCCTACAGAAGACGGAGACATTGATCAAAAAACAGAAGACATTGTAGGACCTTATGAACTGCATGATTTCTTTTTGTATTATGTTGTTCGCTTTGGATTTTCTCCTTCTAAGATACTTTACCTGGCTGAACATGCCTTTAAGGAAAAATATAACCGTGAGACGATTTTAAAATGGATGAAAGTTTTCTACAGAAGATTCTTTTCCCAGCAGTTTAAGCGTTCATGTCTTCCAGATGGCCCCAAAGTCGGTTCAGTTTCCCTCTCTCCCAGAGGAGACTGGAGAATGCCCAGCGATGCTTCTTCAAGGATATGGTTGGATGAAATTGAAGAAATGATTAACGGTATAAAAAAATGAGAATGGATATCCATTCTCATTTTTCATTATACATTATATATGTAACAATCCTTGATTAACCATTTTTTGTACCGCCATCATGATGCCTATTTTAGCATGATGCCAGGACAGTCCTCCTTGCAAAAATACCGTATAAGGGGGTTTAATAGGTGCGTCGGCACTGAGTTCAATAGATGAACCCTGCACAAAAGCACCGGCTGCCATTATGACTGGACAATCATATCCAGGCATGTCCCAAGGTTCCGGCACAACATAACTATCTACAGGAGAACCTTTTTGAATACCTTGACAAAAGGCAATAAGGTTTTCTGGATTTTTCATCTGTATAGCCTGAATGATATCATACCTTTTTTCAGTAGATGTGGGCATGACATCAAATCCTAAGGTTTCAAAGATTTTTGATGCAAAAACAGCTCCTTTTAAGCTTCCTGAAACTACTTGAGGCGCAAAGAAAAGCCCCTGAAGCACAGGCTGATTTAACCCCAATGTTGCTCCCACTTCTTTTCCCAAGCCCGGAGCTGTCAGGCGCACTGCTGCATTTTCTACATATTCTTCTTTACCAACGATATATCCTCCGATAGGGGCAATGCCGCCTCCCGGATTCTTAATAAGTGACCCTACAACTAGGTCCGCTCCTACTTCTGTTGGTTCCAGATAGTCTACAAATTCCCCGTAGCAATTGTCAACCATGCAGATAATATCTGATCGGATATTTTTAATAAACGCAATCAATTCTTTAATTTGTTCTACGGACAAGGTAGGTCTCCAGGTATAACCTTTTGAACGCTGAATAGTTACCATTTTTGTCTTAGGGGTAATTGCTTTTTCAATGCGCTCATAATCAAATCTACCATCTTTTAATTCTACTTGCTTGTAAATGACTCCATATTCTTTAAGAGAACCTCTGGTTTCTCGAATCCCTATAACTCCTTCCAGGGTATCATAGGGTTTACCAACTGGAGATAGGAGTTCATCTCCTGGTCTTAAGTTTCCAAACAGAGCCACAGTAAGGGCGTGGGTACCGGACATCAGTTGAGGACGAACAAGTCCTGCTTCCGTTCTAAATACATCTGCATAAATGTTTTCCACTGTATCTCTGCCAAGGTCATTATAACCGTATCCAGTGGTTGCTGCAAAATGAACATCACTAAGTTTATTCTTTTGCATAGCATGCAATACTTTTAATTGGTTGTATTCTGCAATAGCATCAATGTTTTTGAATTGAGATTCTATTTCTTTCTCAATATTGAAACAAAAATCAATAACCTTCGAATTTAGTCCGAATTTTTCAGATAGTATTTGCTCAATAGATTCTGCCATTGTATTAAGTCTCTCCTTTTTTAATTTCGAAGATATTCTATCATATATAATAAAAAAAGTATACACAATAAAAAGGACGAAATCGTCCTTTTTATTATATATACACTTTATTATTCTTCATCACTTTTATCCTGATTATAATTAAAAGAAATTGGTTTAGCAGGTACAATTGTAGAAATTGCGTGTTTATAAATCATCTGTTGTTTTCCTTCACTATCTAATATAAGAATAAAGTTATCAAACCCTTTAACTAATCCTTTTAATTGAAATCCATTGGTTAAAAAAACTGTAACCATGATTTTTTCTTTTCGAACTTGATTCAAGAAAACGTCTTGAAGATTGATCGCTTTGCTCACCGTAATCCACTCCTCTTTATATTTAAGTAATGTATGTATCTATATCCCTATTTTATATGATTATACCAATTTCTTCAATATAATTTATCATATTCAGTACAATTTTCTCTATATCAAAGTCCATTGCCTCAACATCAATCCAGTAAGGATCTTCCTGTCTTCTGAACCATGTTAACTGTCTTTTTGCAAAATGTCTTGTATCTCTTTTTATAATATAGATCGCTTCCTCAAGGGATATTTTACCTTCAAGATATTGAACCAATTCTTTATAGCCCAGCCCCTGCATGGATACAAGATGGGGGGAATACCCTTTATCCAGTAGCCCTTTTACTTCATCTACCAGCCCTGATTGAATCATCAGATCCACCCGTTGATCAATTCTACGGTATAAAGTGTCTCTATCCATTGTTAAACAGAAAAACGCCGTATGATAAGGACTTTCTTTCGCTTTTTCCCTTTCATTGTGCTTAGAAATTGGCTCATGGGTCTGATGATAATATTCCAAGGCGCGAATAACTCTTTTTAAGTTATTGGGATGAATCGTGGCAGCAGAAACCGGATCTACTTTCTTTAGCATTTGATGGATATAATCATTGCCTTCTGCATTTGCCAACTCTTGTAATCGATTACGATATTCGACATCCACATTAGTTTCCATAAAATTAATATCGTAAACTAAAGCTTGGATATAGAATCCAGTTCCTCCTGCTAATATAGGTATATGATGATTTTCATAAATTTTCTTCATATATTTCTTTGCTTTTTGCTGAAAAATGGCTACACTGAAATCTTCTTTCGGATCTATTTCATCAATCAAATAATGGGGAACTCCATCCATTTCTTCTTTTGTGGGCTTAGCTGTGCCGATATCCATATATTTATAAACCTGCATAGAGTCCCCCGATATGATTTCTCCATGAATTCTCTTTGCCAGCTCAATAGAGATCTTTGTTTTCCCTGAGGCAGTGGGACCTGCGATAACAATTAATGGTTTTTTCATTTTTTCCTCCATTTTACTGAACCCTCTTAAACTTTTTTTCCAGTTCATATTGGCTCATCGATATGATCGTTGGTCTTCCGTGGGGACATGTATAGGGATTTTCAAGGGTAAATAGCTCTTCAATCAAAGCCCTGCTCTCTGCATAACTTAGCTTATCCTTGGCTTTTACAGCACTTTTACAGGAAAAAGTTGCAATGGTATTTAACTTCATATCATAGGCATTTTGAATGTGTTCATCATTTAAAAACGCATCTACTATATCCAAGAAAAACCCACTGTCCACAGGACCGTCAAATAGCATAGGCAGGGCACGAATTACGTAACTCAAGTCCCCAAATTCTTCGATTTCAAATCCAAAATCTGCAAACAATTGTCTGTTGTCTTCTATAACTTCTTTTTCCTTGGGCGAAACATTAATTACCAGAGGCTGAAGCAAAGTTTGAGAATGAATATTACCTGATTTAAAACTGTTCATAAACTTCTCATAAAGTATTCTTTCATGGGCGGCATGCTGGTCCACAACATACATCATTCCCTCTTGTTCTACGATCCAATAAGTTTTAAAAACCTGCCCTATAATGGTATAATGTTTTGGAATAGACTTTGGTTCCGATAAAGCTTCTTTTTCATTATTTATACTTATAGCAGATATGTCTTCTTTAACTTTCAAGATCTCGTCTGAATGAGAAGGGGCTTTAGGAGTATATCCATCATTGGACTCTTTTATATCACCTAATGTATCTTTTGTAAAATCTTTAGATGGTTCTTGCTTTATAGTCTCCTCAGAAAATGAAATATTTCTTTTAATCTCAAAGGGTTCAGGCAGTTTTCCCTGTATAACCTCAGTTTGAAATAGTTTTTCTTTTTTAGGAGTTTCCCAAGTCACTTTTGGAATCAAATCTTCCTGTTTTAAATTCTTTCGAATCGATTCCACAACAAAATAATAAATCTCTTCCTCATCACGAAAACGTACTTCCACTTTGGTAGGATGCACATTCACATCGATTTTATTCGGATCAATATAAATATGAAGAACCACCACAGGAAATTTATTAATGGGAAGAAGAGTTTTATAGGCTTCTTCCACTGCAGACTCAAGGATTTTACTTTTAATGTATCGTCCGTTGATGTAGAAATTCTCGTATGACCTGTTGGCACGATTCACCTCGGGTTTACCTATTAATCCTGTTATTTTTAAGTTATTATTCTTCTCTTCAATTGAAATCATCTTTTTTATGACTTCTTTTCCATATACATTAAAAACAGCATTTCTTAAATCATTGTTTCCTGAGGTATGAAATACAATCGAGTTATTGTTAATATATTTAAAGGATACTTCCGGATGTCCAAGAGCAGTTTTATAAACAATATCGCTAATATAGGACCCTTCCGTAGAAGGCTTCTTTAAGAACTTTTTTCTGGCAGGCACATTGTAGAATAAATTTTTTACAATCAATGTAGTGCCTTCAGGACATCCTATTTCCTGTTCTGCTTTCAATTGTCCTCCATGGATTTCAACTCGTTTGCCAGTGACATCACCTACAACCTTTGTAATCATTTCTAACTGTGATACGGCAGCAATGCTTGCTAAAGCTTCTCCTCTGAATCCCAGAGAATCGATATGATTTAAATCTTCCACTTTATAAATCTTGCTGGTCGTATGTCTTAAAAAAGCAGTAGTGACTTGATCTTTAGGAATCCCTACGCCATTATCGGTAATTCGAATAAGGGAGATCCCCCCGTCTTTAATCTCTACAGTAATTGCACTGGCCCGAGCATCTATTGAATTTTCTATAAGTTCCTTCACTACAGAAGCTGGTCTTTCAACCACTTCCCCTGCAGCAATCTTATTAATGGTATGCTCGTCCAATTTGTGTATTGGATTCAAAAAATCACCTCATTAGATCAGTGTCTTGGCTTTTTTTATCATATCATAGAGTTTTTGCATAGCATCCATAGGTGTCATATTCAATACATCGATATTTGCTATATCCTGGATAAATTCATTTTGAGCAGTTGAAAATAAATCCAGTTGAGTCGGATGAGCATTCTCCTTTTTGGCTTTTGGATCTTGAACTGTGATATTTTGTGCAGGTTTATTGATATCTGCTTCTTCCAATTGGGATAATATAATTTTGGCTCTATCGATAACTTCACCCGGCAGTCCTGCTAATTTTGCCACCTGAATCCCGTAACTGTGGTCCGCTCCTCCACGCTTGATCTTTCTCAGGAAAATGATATTGTCTCCTTTTTCCATTACATCAATACAGTAATTTTTTACTCCTGACAGTTTCCCTTCTAACTCAGTAAGCTCATGATAGTGGGTGGCAAATAAAGTTTTGGCACCTATTTTACTCTTATCACTGATATATTCGATCACTGCCCAGGCAATGCTTAATCCATCGAATGTACTGGTTCCTCTGCCGATTTCATCCAGTATCAGAAGGCTTTTATGGGTTGCATTATGAAGGATATTGGCCACTTCGGACATTTCCACCATAAAAGTACTTTGTCCTGAAGCTAAATCATCAGAAGCGCCAACTCGGGTAAAGATTCGGTCTACAATCCCTATTTCTGCACTTTCCGCAGGAATAAAACTCCCAATCTGTGCCATTAATACAATCAATGCAACTTGCCTCATATAAGTGGATTTCCCGGCCATATTGGGACCTGTAATGATTGCCAATCTATTCTCATTCTCATCTAAATAGGTATCATTGGAAATAAACTGTTCCATTGGCATCATTTTTTCTACAACCGGATGCCTGCCGTTCTTGATGTCAATCGTATCTTTTTCAGTGACTACTGGTTTTACATAGTTCTGCTTATCTGCTACTTCTCCCAGAGACTGAAGAACATCAATCACAGCAATTTGCTTGGCTGCTCTTTGAATTCTCTCTACTTCACCACTGATATGTTCTCTTACTTCAACAAAAAGCTGATATTCCAGTTCCATTACTTTTTCTTCTGCACCCAGGACGGTTTCTTCTAGTTCTTTTAATTCTGGCGTAATGTATCGTTCCGCATTGGCCAAAGTTTGCTTTCTAATGTATCGGTCAGGAACCGAATCAAAATTAGATTTTGTTATTTCAATAAAGTAACCGAAAACTTTATTATATTTGATCTTTAAGTTTTTAATCCCGGTTTTTTCTTTTTCTTCGCTTTCTAATGCCGCAATCCACTGCTTGCCTTCTCTTTTCGCTTTTCTAAGCCTGTCCACTTCCGGATGATAGCCTTCTTTGATGATATCCCCCTCTCGGATAGAAACAGGCGGTTCATCAATAATCGCCCGGTCTATGAGCGCGTATATATCCTCTAATGTATCCAATTGATTGCATATTTCTTTTTGATACTGTGAGCTGCATTCAGAAAGCAATGTTCTAATATGGGGCAGTAATGAAATAGAATTTTTTAAAGCAATTAAATCCCGTCCGTTGACAGTTCCATAGATCACCTTGCTCATTAATCTTTCCAGATCATATATTCCGTTTAAAAGCTCTTTTAATTCTTCTCTAAGAATAGCATTATTTTTAAATTCCTCTACGCCATCTAAGCGTTTTCTTATTTGCTTGACATCCAAAAGAGGCTGTTCCAGCCATTTTCTAAGAAGTCTTGCCCCCATAGCTGTTTTGGTTCGATCCAGTACCCAAAGGAGCGAACCTTTTCTGGATTTTTCTCTTAGGGTTTCTGTTAATTCTAGATTTCTTCTTGAGGAAATATCCAGCCGCATATATTCTTCGATATAATATGGTGTAATCTCTACAACATGGCCTAAATTCACTTTCTGTGTATCATTTAAATATTCTAATAAAGCACCGGATGCTGAGATTCCAGAGGAGAATTCTTTTAATCCCAACCCATCCAGGTGATGGACATGAAAATGTTCACACAACCTTTTGTACGCCGTTTCGTAATCAAAACTCCATTCATTATATTCATTAATAAATGTATGGAATCTGTTTTTAATTTCCTCGATTAAACTTTGAAAGTTTGTAAAATCTTTATTACAAATTAATTCTGCAGGATTGTATTTAGCGATCTCTTCCATAAGTTTCTTTTGAATACCACTGCCAACGATTTCAGTTACCCGAAATTCTCCTGTTGTAATATCCACCACTGCAATTCCATAAGAATTCGTATCTGAGTAAATGCTCATTAAATAATTATTTTTTCCTTCCTCTAATACGTTGGTATCTATTAATGTACCTGGAGTTACAATTCTTATGATTTCCCTTTTGACAATTCCTTTTGCTGCTTTTGGGTCTTCTACCTGCTCACAAATTGCAACCTTATATCCTTTTTCCACAAGTTTATTGATATAAGTTTCTGCAGAATGATAAGGAACGCCGCACATAGGTGCCCGTTCCTCCAATCCACAGTCTCTTCCTGTTAAAGTAATTTCTAATTCTCTGGACGCCGTAAGGGCATCTTCAAAGAACATTTCATAAAAGTCTCCTAAACGAAAAAATAAAAGGCAGCCTTCACATTTTTTCTTTGTCTCTAAATACTGCTGCATCATTGGTGTAAGTGGCAATTTACCTTCCCTCCATACTTGCATTTCCTTTATACTCTTTGACCAATTAAATAGTAAGTTTTAGCTTCTGTAATCTCTACATTGATAAATTCTCCGATTAATGACGAATCCCCTTCAAAATGAACCAAATGACCAGACTCAGTACGTCCGGTAAGCAATTTCTCATCATTTTTACTTAAGTCTTCAACTAATATTTCGAGAGTTTTACCATGCAATGCCTGACTTTTTTCAGTAATAATAGGACGAAGCACTTCCTGGAGTTTGTTAAATCTCCTGCTTGAAACCTCTTCAGGAACCTGTTCTTCCATTACCGCTGCAGGGGTACCCGTTCGTTTGGAATATATAAAAGTATAGGCTCCACTGAATTGAACTTGTCTTACAATATCCAGTGTATCTTCAAAATCTTCCTCTGTTTCTCCCGGAAAGCCTACAATGATATCTGTTGTCAAAGCAATATTAGGAATTTCACGCTGAATTTTTTTCGCCAAATCAAGATACTGCTCTTTTGTATATCTTCTATTCATGGCTTTAAGAATCTTGGTACTGCCTGCCTGGAATGGAAGATGTAAAGATTTGCATACCTTGTCACAATCTCTCATAGCTTCAATAAGCTCATCGGAAAGGTCTTTTGGATGAGATGTCATAAATCTTATACGTTTTAATCCTTCTATCTCATTGACTTTTCTAATAAGTTGTGCAAACGTTACTTTATCTTCTAAAGTCTTTCCATAGGAATTAACATTCTGTCCGAGGAGCATGATTTCTTTCACGCCATCTGCCACCAAATCTTCGATTTCTTTTAGAATATCTTCTGGCTTACGGCTTCTTTCTCTTCCTCTGACATAAGGAACAATACAATAGGTACAGAAATTATTACACCCGTACATAATATTGACACTGGCTTTAAATTTATGCTTTCTTATGCTGGGGAGATCTTCAACAATTTCCTTATGCTCTTTCCAAATATCAATGACAGTTCGCTTAGTCTCTAAATAGGTTTGAAGAAGTTCCGGCATTTTATACAAATTAAATGTACCAAAAATGATATCAACATGTTTATACTTTGTCCTGATGGTATTTAGAACCTCTTCCTGCTGCATCATGCAACCGCACATGGCAATAATCAGATCTTCATTCTTGTCTTTTAGATGCTTTAGATAGCCCAGTTTACCATATACTTTTTGCTCTGCGTTTTCTCTTACACAACAAGTATTGTATATGATAAAATCTGCTTTTTCTTCTTCTTCAGCTTTCATATAGCCAATTTGCTCCAACATCCCCTCTAATTTTTCTGAATCGTGAGCGTTCATTTGGCAGCCAAAGGTAGAAATATAATAATACTTTTGCTTTCCTGTTCTTGCTTTAATAAGATCATTATCATTCCTTAATTGCTTAATGATTTCCTCTTGTCGTAGTGCTTCCTCAGATGTCACGATACATGGTGTCGGTCTTTTACTCATCTATATGAATCCTCCTTAATAGTCTTGTATGCCTTAAAGTTAATTTTACATAATCGAACAAATAATTGCAAGTCATCATACAAATTGGAGTATGATCATTCAAACTTTCCCAAGAAAGAATTGCGGCCTTAGGACTCTCGCACCGAGCCTAGTCGGCAAATCTTACAAAATTCAATACGCACGAGCGTGCATTCTGCCCGGAGTTTTTTTGATATAGGAAATCTGGAGGAATTTCCTATATTATAAAAAAAGATTCTCTAAGAGATAGAGAATCTAAAAATATTAAATCCATATAAAAGAAACAATACTTCGATATACACTTTCACAAATGCCTTTGGTTGTAATACGTTATCACACTACCTGTTTTGCCAGTTTCTCTTTAATAAGTCCCTTGCGGTATGCATCTAAAAGCATTTCAATATCACAGATTTGTGCAAATAATTTTTTTCCGTTATCTGTATCTTTGACTCTTTTCCTTTCTGCTTCCTGTTCCAAGATTTCATAAGTAGAAAGAATATCTTTTTCTTCTTGAATCGCCTTAATCGTAGATTCGAAAGGTTCATGGGATACCAATAGAAGGCCATATGAATTATATATGAGTGTATAGCCGGCAATGCCTGTATAAGCCTGATAAGCCTTTGAAAAACCTCCATCTATGACCAAAAGTTTTCCATTGGCTCTTATGGGACTTTCGCCTTTTTTAATACGCACAGGTACATGGCCGTTTATGATATGCGACGTTTTGGGATCAAGCCCAAAATCTTCAAAAATCATATTGCAAACTTTCTCATCCATTAGTTCGTAGTAATAAAATTTTCTCTCTATATGAGTTTCCTTCTCTTCTATAAAATATCTTTCAAATACTGCCATTTTATCCTTTCCATATAGAGGAGAATCGCTTCCATTCCATAAATACCATATGATATCCATACCGTATAATTTGGCTTCTGGATCATTTTTATTAAAATAAGCTTCTCGTACCAAAACATCCAGCCGGTCTAACAGACTTTTACCGCTGTATTCTTTTCCTGAGGCATCTAATTTTACTTTTTTAAAGGTTTTGTCTTTATTTAAAGGAATACAGCCATGATATAATAAATTAGAATTATACTTTAGATACATACTTCCATTAGAAAGAAGAAACCTTACATGGCTTTGAAGCTTTTCACTATTTAGAAAAGAAGATTTAAGCTTCTCAATCAGTTCTTTTTCTTCAGGCATCAGTTGATAAGGATTACTGGGGTCAATTGTCGGAAAATAAGTATCTTTTAATTTATACGTTTTACCGTTTAGCGTAATTACCCCTTCTTTATAATCGATTTTATGGAGCAAAAGTCTCTCATCCATATTAAAATATGGGCGCCTTTTAATGATTTCTCCTTCCAGCTTAAATTGAATCATTGCAATCGCTTTATGCATTTTTGCAATCAGTTTAGCATCTTTTTCATTGGCATCTTGATCAATAGCTTTAGGCATGAAGGCTAAACATTCGTCATCTTTATAATGCTCCATAGCAAACGTAGCCAAAGGCAGTATGTTAATACCATAACCGTCTTCAACTGTATCTAAATTGGAATATCTGCAACATATTCTAAGAACATTGGCAATACATGCTTCGCTTCCTGCTGCTGCCCCCATCCAAACGATATCATGGTTGCCCCATTGGATATCTACAGAATGATAATTCATCAAGGTATCCATTATAAGATGGGCTCCCGGGCCTCTGTCATATATATCACCGATAATATGTAACCTGTCGATCACCAATCTCTGAATCAGCTTAGATAAAGCAATGATAAATTCTTTGGCCCTTCCCACGGATATGATGGTTTTGATGATTTCACTGTAATACTCTTCCTTATCCTGTCTGTCGGATTGCTCATGTAAAAGTTCTTCTATGATATACGAAAAATCCTCAGGCAGCGCTTTTCTTACTTTTGAGCGGGTATATTTTGATGACACGTATCTGCAAATTTCAACCAGCCTGTATAAAGTAATTTTGAACCAGTCTTCAATATTTTGCTCCTCTTTTAAAATGATTTCTAGTTTTTGCTCAGGATAATAGATCAGTGTTGAAAGACTTTTTATATCCTTTTGACTTAAAGTATTTCCGAATATCTCATTAATTTTTTGTTTTATAACCCCTGAACCATTTTTTAAAACATGATTAAATGCTTCATACTCTCCGTGAATATCCGTTAAGAAATGTTCTGTGCCTTTGGGAAGATTTAGAATGGCTTTCAAATTAATTATTTCTTTGCATGCAGATGCAATGGTCGGATACTTGGTTGATAGAAGTTCTAAATATTTTAAATCTTGATCTGTATAAGACATGTCAATTCCTTCTTTCCATTCAATCTTTACATCAGCTCTTACAATTAGATTATAACATAAAAGAGTTAATAAAATTATCCTGCATAAAAAAAGAACTACTTTTGTAGTCCTTTATCCTTCTCTTACAGAATGAATGTACTGACTAATTTGACTCATCTCTTCCTGATTATTTGTAAAAATTGTATCTGTTTTTTCGGTTTCAAAATTTTTAAGATATATTTTCATTGTACCGTTTTCATTTTCTGTACGGATACATCGGTAACCTTGTTCATACATTTCTTTTAAACTTTCCAAAGTATTATTATTCAAGTGATCATCTCCTTTTAACATTATCATAACAATAATCCATCATTACTATTCATAAAGAAGAAAATTACAGTTTACCGTAAAAATTTTATGTATATTGAAATAATTTTCTATTATAATAGAGCAATTTGTGATATAATATAAATAACCCTTTAAAAAATTAAATTACATATTACGATTGGGGGCATTGCTATGTATGTTAAAAACAGAATGAATACCAATGTAATTACGATCACCGAAGATGCTTCTATTTCTAAGGCATTTAATTTAATGATGGAACATGGCTATTCTCAGCTTCCTGTAGTTAGAGACGGCAAATTAGTTGGCCTTGTTACAGAAAAAGTTCTTACTGAAGTTAGCCCATCCAAAGCCACTTCTTTAAGTGTCTATGAAATAAATTATCTTCTTTCAAAAACAAAGGTTAAAGATATAATGATTACTGACGTAATTACAGTAAATCCGGATATGCTCATTGAAGAAGCAGCTGTTATATTAAGAAGTAACGATATAGGTTCCCTTCCGGTTGTTATAGATAACAATGAACTTGTTGGAATCTTAACCCGTACAGACATATTTGATGCCTTTATTGAGTTCCTTGGAGCCAATGATCCTGGAACCAGAATTTCTCTTGAAGTAAAAGATGAATTAGGTACCTTAGCAGATATTGCAAGTATTATTAAGCAATACGGTATCAATATTCAACACGTCAGCAATTATTCTGTAAAAGAAGGTCAAAGTGAAATCATTATTCGTTTGAATACAACGGATGTCGATGATTTGATTGCTTCCTTGCAAAATCGAGGATATAATATTTTATCAATAATCAAAAAATAAAAAGAAGGCATATGCCTTCTTTTTTAGCCTAAATAAGCTTTTCTAACATTTTCATTTCCAAGAAGTTCTTTAGCATTTCCTTCTAAAACGACTTTTCCGGTTTCGAGAACATAAGCCCTGTTAGCAATGGATAAAGCCATATTGGCATTTTGCTCAACCAGTAATATGGTAGTTCCGGCTGCATTGATCTCCTGAATGATATTAAAAATTTCCTGAACTAAAATAGGTGCCAATCCCATTGAAGGCTCATCCATTAATAAAAGTTTTGGCTTAGACATCAATGCTCTGCCAATGGCAAGCATCTGTTGTTCTCCACCACTCATGGTACCTGCCAACTGATTAATCCTTTCTTTTAAGCGAGGAAACTTTTCAAACACCATTTCAATCATATTATTTGTTTCTTCTTTATTATTTCTGGTATAAGCGCCCATTTGCAAATTTTCCAATACAGTCATTTGTGCAAAAATTCTTCGTCCTTCTGGTACATGAGCAATTCCCATTTTTAATATTTCATGGGGTTCAATTTTATTGATCGATTGATTTTGAAATTTAATTTCTCCGGTTTTTGCCCTTAACAATCCGGAAATTGTATGAAGAATTGTGGTCTTACCTGCGCCATTGGCACCAATTAAAGTTACGATTTCTCCTTCATCAACATGAAAAGAAACGTCTTTAATAGCATGTATTGCTCCATAATATACATTGATTCCATTTACTGTTAGCATTTTTACCTCCTACTCTCCTAAGTAAGCCCCGATAACTTTCTTATTTTTCTTGATTTCCTCAGGAGTACCAGTTGCAATAATCATTCCATAATCAATTACAACTATTTTTTCACAAATTCCCATAACCAAACTCATATCATGCTCAATAAGCAGTATGGCTATTTTAAATTTGTCTCGAATAAAATGAATGGTTTCCATTAACTCTTTTGTTTCATTAGGATTCATTCCTGCTGCAGGCTCGTCAAGTAACAGCAATTTAGGATCTGCCGCTAAAGCTCTTGCAATTTCTAATTTTCTTTGCTGGCCATAAGGAAGATTTTTTGCTGTTAGATAGGCTGCTTGATCCATATCAAAAAGTTTTAATAATTCTAATGCTTTTTCGTGAATTTCCTTTTCTTCCTTCCAATATGAAGGCAGTCTAAATATCCCCGCACCAATTGAGTATTTCATCTTATGATGGAAGGCCATCTTAACATTGTCAATAACGGACAAATCTTTAAACAATCTTATGTTCTGAAATGTCCTTGAAATACCCTTCTGTACGATTTCATAAGGCTTTTTCCCGACAATATTCTCCCCATCTAGATTAATAATGCCTTCTGTTGGAAGATATACTCCTGTAAGTAAATTAAAAACAGTAGTTTTTCCGGCACCATTAGGTCCAATTAGCCCCATAAGTTGCTGTTCTTCAATCTTTATGTTAAAATCTCCAACTGCTCTTAATCCACCAAAAGTAATCCCTAAGTCCTTAGTTTCTAGCAATGCCATAGCTATTCACTCCTTCCATGGCTATTAGGAGTAGTATTTATTGCTTTCTGCTTTATATTCAACAATCCCATAAGAGAAAACTCTTTTTTGCCGAAAAGACCTTCCGGTCTAAAGATCATCATAATTACAAGTATAATGGAATAAATCAGCATACGCCAATCTGCAAAATCAATTAATAACTGCGGCAAAATCGTTAAAACAATTGCCGCTACTATTGAGCCCGTTAAACTTCCCATGCCACCTAATACGACAAAAATCAGTATTTCTATAGATCTCATAAAATCAAAACTTCCCGGGTCCAAAACAGTATAATAATGGGCATATAATCCACCACCAATTCCTGCAAAAAGGGCAGCTAATGAAAAAGCGAAATTCTTATAAAAAGTTGTAGGTATACCAACTGACTCAGCCGCAATTTCATCTTCACGAATAGAAATAATAGCCCGTCCATGTCTCGAATTAATTAAAGTATATATGATTGCTACAATAATGACTGTAATCCAATATACAGAATTAAAGCTCGTAAGCAATGGAATTCCTTTTAATCCTCTTGCTCCGCCAGTGATTTTTAAATTTAAAATAATTACTCTGATAATTTCTCCAAAAGCTAAAGTAATAATAGCAAGATAATCGCCTTTTAACCTAAGCGCAGGTACCCCTACAAGAATACCAAAAATTCCTGCAACGATTCCACCTATTAGCAAAGAAACAATGAGTTGAAGCGTATCAGGCAAATTCATATGCGCAGTACATATTGCTGAAACATAAGCACCAACTGCCATAAAGCCTGCATGGCCTAAAGCAAGCTGACCTAAATACCCTGTAGCCAAGTTTAAACTCACAGCTAAAATAATATTGATACCAATACTTATTACAATAACTTCGTAATAACTATTGATGATTCCTGTCTTCATGAGCAGAGTTAACAAAGCGTAAATAACTATGATAGCTCCGATGTTTATGAAATATGACTTTAATCTATTTTTCATTCTGCTCACCTACACTTTCTCCTTAACATTTTTGCCGAATATTCCAGAAGGTTTTAAGCTTAATACAAGTATGAGTATCCCAAAAACAACCGCATCTGCCATTTGACTGGATATATATCCTTTTGTAAAGCTCTCAGCAATTCCCATAATAAATCCACCCAGCATAGCTCCAGGAATGATACCAATTCCCCCAAGAACTGCTGCCACAAATGCTTTTAATCCCGGCATCATACCCATGAAAGGATCGATTTGTGGATAAGCCGTACTGTATAAAATTCCTCCAACAGCTGCCAGAGCTGAACCAATAGCAAAAGTAATGGATATGGTAGTATTTACGTTAATACCCATCAATTGTGCAGCTCCTTGATCTTCAGATACTGCACGCATAGCTTTTCCTGTTTTAGTTTTCTTTACGAATAAATCGAGAGCTACCATTAATAGAGCAGATATAATGATTGTAATAATAGTCACTCTGCTTATTTGAATAGAACCTAAAGAAATCGGTGTGGGATCAATAAGCACAGGAAAAGGTTTTGGATTGCCTCCAAAAATTTTAAAGAATAAATTTTCTAGGAACAAACTCACTCCAATGGCAGTAATAAGTGCAGATATTCTTGGAGCATTTCGTAGCGGTTTATATGCGATGCGTTCAATCAAAATTCCAGAAATCAAACATGCCAATATAGCTATGATGACAGCCAACCAAATAGGAACATTAAGCGTAAGCAACGCAACAAAAGTAATATATGCGCCCATCATAATAATGTCTCCATGGGCAAAATTAATTAATTTAATGATTCCGTATACCATTGTATACCCTAATGCAATTAGTGCATAGATGCTTCCTACATGTATACCATTAATTAACTGCTGTAAAAATGTCATGTGCTGCCCTCCTTGCGATAAAGTAGATAAAGGGAGAATCTCTTCTCCCTTTTTACTAAAGACTCATTTTTGTAAATAATGTATTATTTCCGTTTTCTATTTTAATAATAGATACCTCTTTTACTGGATTTCTATTTTCATCAAAGGTAATTTTTCCAGTAACTGAAGTAATATCCGTTTCAGCCAAAGCTTTTACTACAGCATCTTTATCCGTTGATCCTGCTTTTTCAATAGCTGCTGCTAAAATCTTCATCGCATCATATCCTAAAGCAGCGAAGCTAACAGGATCTTCATTATACTTTTCTTTATAAACTTTTAAGAAGTTTTGAACTTCTTCTGCAGCATCATCTGTTGAATAGTGGTTGCAGAAATAAGCACCTTCAACAGCATCAGGATTTACACCTATTACACCATCCCAACCATCTGCACCAAGAAGTGTTGCTGTAATACCAACTTCTTTAGCTTGCTGTGCAATAAGACCTACTCTATTATAGTAATCAGGGATGAACAATACATCTGGTCCTTGACTTTTTACATTGGTAAGAACTGCTTTAAAGTCTTTGTCATCTCCATTGTAACCTTCAAAGCTTACAACTTGAGTACCATAACCTTCTACAGCTTCTTTAAAAGCTTCTGCAACGCCTACAGAATAGTCGTCTGCTGTATTATAAATAATGGCTGCTTTGGATGCTCCTAATTCTTCTACAGCAAATTTTGCCATAACTTCCCCTTGATATGGATCAATGAAACAAGCACGGAAAATATTTGGTCCAGCACTTGTAACTTCCAAAGCTGTAGCTGTTGGAGTAATCATGGGAATGCCATCTTTTGCTGCTAGTGGTGTAACGGTTAAAGTTGGTTTACTTGTAACAGCGCCTACGATGGCATCAACTTTATCATTACTTGTTAATTTCTTATAGGCATTTACAGCTTCTGTCGGATCGCCTTTATCATCATAGACAACATATTGGATTTGCTTTCCCAGAAGACCACCATTGGCATTAATTTCTTCAATGGCCAATTTTACTCCGTTGTCAGCTGCAACCCCATAAACGGCTACATCACCTGTTAATGGAGCGATGCCACCAATTTTTATTACATCTGCATTTGCACCTGAACTCTCTGAACCCTGTGAGCTGCTACCTGTATTTCCACAGCCTACAAGACTAGAAAGCATAATGCCTCCGACTAATAGCATTGACATAAATTTCTTTGCTTTCATCTCAGTTTCCTCCTTATTCATTTAGATTTTTTTATGAAATACTAATTAATAAATATTGTATTTCGTCTTTTATTCATATATGAGATTATATAACTAATAACTTGCAATTTCAAGAATTATTTTTGACAATTCAATATAAATCTTTTATTATGCTAAAATGATGCTGTAATATTGCATTAAAATAATACTTATGATAGATTTAGAACGATAAAACTAAAGAATGAACAGGAGCCGCATATGATTGAAATATATAAACCTTTTACCCATTCTTTTAATATACAAAAGTATTTCCCTCATTGCAGAAATGAAAAGATTATTTTATTTGATATTGAAACTACGGGATTTTCCCGTTATCAGTCGTATTTGTATTTAATTGGTTGCATTTACTTTAAAGACAACACATGGATATTGCATCAATTTTTTTCTGAATCCCCTAAAGATGAAATAGAATTACTAATGAATTTTTTTCAGTTATGTAATTCATTTGAATATATCATTCATTTTAATGGCAATACATTTGATATTCCTTACTTAGAAGAAAAAGCTTCTACATTGAACATAATCAGTCCATTGAAAAAACTTAAATCTATAGATATTCTAAAAGATATTCGTCCTTTTCAAAATATCTTTGGTCTGCAAAATTGCAGGCTAAAAACCATAGAGTATTTTCTTAAAATCAATAGGCTTGACACTTATGCTGGTGGAGAATTGATCGGTCAATATTATGATTACCTCAAAAGTAAAAATGAATCTCTTAAAAATAATTTATTGCTGCATAATGAAGAGGATCTTTATGGACTTATAGAAATATTTAAAATATATGATTATATTTCATTTATCAAACAGATCACACAACCAAATTTTATTACAGATGTTCAATGTACAGACCTAAGTAAAGATAAACTTATATTTGCAATAGAAGTATCCAATAATTCTCCTCTATCTCTGACACTAAAAAATGAAAACTGGACGTGTAATATTTATGAAAAAAAGTCACTCATTCGATTTGAAATATTATTGCTCAATACGACCTTATATCATTATTTCCAGAATTATAAAGAATACTACTATATCCCTGAATTAGATGAAGCCATTCACAAATCTGTCGGTTCTTTTTTGCCTAAAGAAAAGAGAAAGCCTGCTTCTGCTTCAAATTGTTACATTAAAAAAACAGGGTTATTTCTTCAAATAATGACTGACAATATCAATTTACCCATATTTAGAGAAAATATTAGTTCTAAGAAAAAATATATTCATATTGAACCTGACAAATTCATATGTATAAAAGATCAGTTGATCAACCTTGCAGTCGAATTTTTCAAAACCATCATCCCTCAAACAGAAAAGGCTCGTTTATAGCGAGCCTTTTAACATTTGATTAATTTGAAGAATAGAATTCTGAACTTCTTCAATTTTAGATTGAATGACTTTTATTTCCTCATCTTCTTTTCCATTTAATACTTCCTGGTTAAGCTGTTTTGTAAGGAAGTATATTTCTTCTGATAAAACATCCAATTGAGCCAGTAATTGCAGACGAATAAAGTTTTCTTTCAGATGTTCCAGTGATTTTTGAACCGTAATACTGTATGGCGTTAGTTCATAATTATCTCCTCTATCGGGAATAATGATATCAACCTTTAATTGCTTTTTTAATATTTTTGCAAAAGCATACTGAGACTCTGGCTCTCCATGAACGATAAAAATTTTCTTTGGCTTGTTTTTAATACTACTTACCCAATTGAGTAATCCTTGCTGATCTGCATGGCCTGAATAGCCTTCGATGCTTTCAATTCTGGCATTAATAGAAATTTCTTCTCCAAAGATCTTTACTTTTTCTGCTCCGTCAAGAATACGCCTTCCTAAAGTTCCAGGGGCCTGATATCCTACAAACAATATCGTACTGTTACTTCTCCATAAATTGTGTTTCAAATGATGCTTTATTCTTCCTGCTTCACACATACCACTGGCAGAAATAATAATCATAGGTTCAGGTTTCTCATTCAGCTGTCTGGATTCATCAGGCGTCCTTGTAAAAGCAAGATTGGGAAAATCCAGCGGATTATCTCCATTTTCAACATATGCTCTTGCTTCTTCATCATAGCAGTCTAAATTTTTTCTAAATACTTCTGTTGCAGAGATTGCCAGGGGACTATCTACGTATACAGGGACATGACTAAGAAAATCCATATCATCTTTATATAATTCCCTATATTTGTGAATTTCATAAATAATTTCCTGGGTCCTTCCAACAGCAAAAGAAGGGATAACAACATTTCCACCCTGCATAATGGTTTCTTCTATTATGTTGAGCAGCTTCCTAACTTTGTTTTCTTTTTCTTTATGAATTCTGTTCCCATAAGTAGATTCAATAATTAAGTAATCTGCACTTTCAATGGTTTCCGGATCTTTTAATAATGGAATATCTTGATTTCCTAAATCTCCTGAAAAGACAATTTTAGTCTCAGAATTTTTTTCATTTACCCATATTTCCAAAATTGAAGAACCTAAAATATGCCCTGCGTCTGAAAATCTAATCGTAATATTTCCTTGCAGACGAACTTCTTGATGATAGGAGACCGGGTTAAAAAATTTTATGCAGTCCAGTGCATCCTGATACGTATATAATGGTTCAATAAGTGGTTTGCCTGCTCTTTGCCTTTTTCTGTTTTTCCATTCCACTTCGGATTCCTGGATATATCCACAGTCAGGAAGCATAATTGCACATAAATCTGCGGTTGCTTTGGTACATATGATTTTCCCCTTAAAACCTTCTTTACATAACTTAGGTATTCTTCCACTATGATCAATATGGGCATGGGTTAACAGCAAATAGTCAATTGAACTGACATCAAAAGGAAATGGTTCAAAGTTCAAATCTTCTTCTTGATCATGTCCTTGAAACATTCCACAATCAATAAGAATGTTTTTACCATTTGCCTGCATCCAGTAACATGAACCCGTTACAGTCTTTGCTCCCCCTAAAAATGTTAGCTTCATATCATCCCCGCCCTTCTATAATCAATAAAAAAATAACTACCTTGGATCATAGACATATTTTACTTTATATTTCAATCATTCGATTTGCTTCTTAGTAAATCCTTCAAAAAGATAGCAATCTCTTATATCATATTCTTTCAAAGACTGGGGAATGAATCTATTTTAGAAAAATTTATTTTTGCGTCGATAAGACACGTTTATTTTTAACAATATAGTCTACTCCAGAAATGATCGTAAATATAACTGCCATCCACATTAATACTGTTTCAAATACGTCAAAAATCGGAAGGGAGATGTTGAGTAAAAAGACCATAATCATAAACATCTGGCTAATTGTTTTTATTTTTCCCCACCAACTTGCTGCAATGACAATTCCTTCAGATACTGCAACTGTTCTAAAACCAGTAATTGCAAGTTCACGACTTAAAATAATTATAACAACCCAGGCAGGCAAATCTCCTAATTCAACTAAACTAACCAAAGCAGATGTCACAAGGAGTTTATCTGCCAGAGGATCTAAAAATTTGCCTAAATTCGTAATTAAGTTTCTTGATCTCGCAATATATCCATCCAGCATATCTGTAAGAGATGCCAATGCAAAAATAATCACTGCAAAAATTCTTTTTTGAGGATCAGGAATCCATTCTGTAAGCAGAACAATTAAAAATACAGGAATCAAAATAATCCTCAAAAAAGTCAGTTTATTCGCCAGATTCATCTACAATCCTCCCTATTAAATCGTATTCATTAGAAGATGTAATAGAAGCTTTAATGAAATCTCCTGATAAAAGATCTTCATCAGCGCTAACAAATACCATTCCGTCTATTTCAGGCGCATCCCGATATGTTCTCCCACAATACACATTTTCTTCTGGAAGCTTACCATCAATTATGACTTCTAAAGTCCTTCCAACACATTGTGCAGATTTCTCTTCACAAATAGCCTGTTGAAGCTTCATAATCTTATCTTTTCGAAACTCCTTGATTTTCTTTGGAATCTGTCCTCTCATTTTGGCAGCAGGAGTTCCTTCTTCTTTGGAATACGTAAATACACCCAATCTGTCGAATTTCATATCTTTAACAAATTGCACCAAATCCTCATATTCTTCATCCGTTTCTCCAGGAAATCCTACAATTAAAGTGGTCCTGAGACAAATATCCGGAATCCTCTTTCGCAGCTTGTTAATGAGATGAATAAGGTCTTCCTTAGTACTTCTTCTTCCCATTCGTTTAAGAATTGAAGTATTTGCATGTTGAATAGGCATGTCCAAATAACTGCATACTTTTTCTTCCTCTGCAATGACATCAATCAATTCATCTGTGATCTCTTCCGGATAACAGTATAGTAAGCGAATCCATTTTAAATCATCAATTTTACATAATTCCTTTAATAACTGAGGCAATTTTTTTTCTCCATATAAATCAATACCATATCTTGTTGTATCCTGAGCAACCAGGATTAATTCCTTTACCCCTTGGCTGGCCAAAGTTTTTGCTTCACTAATCAGACTTTCCATCGAACGGCTTCTGTACTTACCCCTGAGCTGAGGAATAATGCAGTAGGTGCATCGATTATCACAGCCTTCAGCAATTTTTAAATAAGCAAAATAACCAGCTGTACTCAATACTCTCTGATAATTTTCACTCGTTTTTGCATTAACGTCAGAAAACATTTGAATTTTTTTACCTTGTAAAATTTCTTCAACGACCTCAACAATACTTTCATAACCTGTCGTTCCGACTACCCCGTCTACTTCAGGTATTTCAGATAAAATTTCATCTTTATAACGTTCTGCCATACAACCTGTTACTATAAGGGCTTTACAATTACCCGTTTTCTTATATTGAGCCATTTCTAAAATACTTTCGATACTTTCTTCTTTAGCATCTTGTATAAAACAACAGGTATTTACAACCAGTACATCCGCCTGACTTTCGTCCGAAATTAATACAAATCCTGATTTTTGAAGCAAACCTAACATCACTTCACTGTCAACTAAATTCTTGTCACATCCTAATGAAACAAAAGCTATTCTAATAGGCAAGATAATCTCCTTTCTAGTTCTGCATCAGTGCAGCCTTTACACAGTTTTTCATTAACATTGCAATAGTCATAGGACCTACGCCTCCTGGAACAGGAGTAATAGCTAAGGCCTTATCTTTACAGCCTTCAAAATCAATATCCCCACATAATTTGCCATTATCTAAACGGTTTACACCCACATCGATAAGAATCGATCCTTCTTTCACCATATCTGCTTTAATAAATTGAGGTCTTCCGATGGCAGCGACTAGTAAATCTGCCTCTTGGCATATTTTAGCTAATTCTTTTGTACGGGAATGGCATGTGGTTACTGTGCCATTATGACTTAACAAAAGTTGTGAAACTGGTTTTCCTACAATATTACTTCTTCCTACAACAACACAGTTTTTACCTTCAATTTCGATATTGGATCTTTTTATTAGTTCTATGATTCCTGCTGGTGTGCAAGGAAGAAAACCATCCATTTTACCAATAGAGATTAATCCCACATTGTATGGATGAAAGCAATCCACATCTTTTATTGGATCAATTGAAAGAAGGATTTTACTCTCATTGATATGTTCCGGAAGCGGAAGTTGAACCAATATACCATTGACTTCCTTTGTTTTATTTAAAACATCTATAAGATTTAGCAGTTCTTCTTCTGTTGTTTCTTGGGGCAACTCATAAGAAAAAGATTTGATACCTATATATTCACAGGCTTTTTTCTTATTATTAACATAAACTTTTGATGCAGGATCATTTCCAACCAGTATAACTGCCAATCCTGGAATAATATTCTTTTGGCTTAATTCTTCTACTTCTTTTTTCAATTCGTCCTTTATATCCTGTGAGATCTTTTTCCCATCAATAATAAGGGTACTCATATTACACCTCCTAGAACAATCCTGTAATTTGACCTTTCTCATTAATGTCAATATTCATTGCTGCAGGGTATTTGGGTAATCCTGGCATAATCATCACATCTCCTGTTAAGGCCACTATAAAACCAGCACCGGCAGAAACCCTTAATTCTCTTACTGTAATTTCAAAGTCTTTTGGTCTTCCCAGCAAACTTGGATCATCAGACAATGAATATTGATTTTTTGCAATACAGATGGGCATCTTATCTAAATTCATCGCAACTATTTTCTCCATATCTTTTTTAGCTTTGGAAGTAAATATGACTCCCTTTGCCCCATAGATCTTTCGTGCAATGGTTTCAATTTTTTCTGTAATAGTGCTACTGCAATCATACAATACTTCAAAGTTAGAAGGCTTTGTCTCTAAAGTTTCTATTACTTTCTCAGCCAGTTCCAAACCACCCTGTTCGCCTAATTCCCATACTTTTGAAATAGCAAATGCACACCCCATGCTTTCACATTGATCTTTAACATAAGCTATTTCATCACGGGTATCTGTCACAAATTGGTTTAGGGTAACCACAATAGGCACTTTATATTGCTGAATATTTTCAATATGCTTTCTAAGATTTTCAAATCCTTTTTTAAGTGCGTCCAAATTTTCAATACCCAGCTCATTTTTTGGTATACCGCCATTATATTTCAAGGCACGAATAGTAGCAACTAAAACCACTGCATCTGGCTTGAATCCAGCAAAACGACATTTGATATCAAAAAACTTCTCGGCACCTAAATCTGCCCCAAAGCCTGCTTCTGTCACTACTATGTCTGCCAGCTTAAGTGCCATCTTCGTAGCTCTGATACTGTTACAGCCATGAGCAATATTGGCAAAAGGTCCTCCATGCATTAAAACTGGGGTATTTTCTAAAGTTTGAACCAGATTAGGTTTAATGGCATCCTTCAGCAATGCTGCCATAGCGCCGTTTGCTTTTAAGTCTGCTGCTGTAACTGGTTTCCCGTCATAATTGTAAGCTACTATGATTTTTCCTAATCTATTCTTTAAATCCATTAAATCTTCTGCAAGACAAAGTATGGCCATAACTTCCGAAGCAACAGTAATCATATACCCATCTTCTCTTGGTACACCATGAGTCTTCCCACCTAAGCCAACCACTATATTTCTTAATGCGCGGTCATTCATATCCACAGCTCTTTTCCAAAGAATCTGTCTCGGATCAATCTGAAGTTCATTACCTTGCTGAAGATGATTATCGATCATTGCAGAAAGCAAATTATGGGCTGCGGAGATCGCATGAATATCCCCTGTAAAATGCAGATTGATGTCTTCCATCGGAACAACTTGTGCATATCCGCCTCCAGCTGCTCCACCTTTTACGCCCATGCAAGGTCCTAAAGAAGGCTCTCTTAGAGCTACAATTGCTTTTCTACCCTTTTTACACAAAGCTTGACCAAGACCTACGGATATTGTGGTTTTTCCTTCTCCAGCAGGAGTTGGGTTGATTGCTGTAACTAAAACCAATTTCCCATTTTTTTTATCCTTGATCTTGTCCCATAAAGTATCAGATAATTTAGCTTTGTATTTACCATATAATTCTAAATCATCCGCATCAATATTAAGTTCAGATGCAATCTCTGTTATTGGCTTCATAACCGCTTCTTGAGCAATTTCAATATCAGTTTTCATCTCTAAATCCTCCCACCATTTCTAAAAATTCATATTATTATTGTAAAAACAGTGTACCTGTTTCTATTCCATATTAAAAGTTAGACGATTTTTGATCACTACCTAATTTCATTTGCTCAAATTCTTCCTTAGTAATCAGTACTTTTCTTGGCTTACTTCCTTCATCAGGCCCTACAATACCCCTTTCCTCCATTTCCTCCATGATCCTTGCTGCACGGTTGAATCCAATACGCAAATATCTTTGAATCATAGAAATAGAAGCTTTTTCTTTTTCAACAACCATTTCAATTGCCTGCTGAAGATATTCATCCACTTCTTCTCCAGAGGAAGATGATACATTATTCACAGCAGTAATTTCTTCAATCATATCCTGATTGTATTCTGCTTGTCCTGACTGCTTTATGTTTTCTACAATTCGCTCAACTTCCTTATCTGAAATAAAAGCTCCCTGAATTCTTACAGGTTTAGCTGCACCAACAGGATAAAAAAGCATGTCCCCTTTTCCAAGAAGCTTTTCAGCACCTACCATATCCAGTATGGTTCTCGAGTCTGTACCGGATGATACAGCAAAAGCCAGTCTGGAAGGTATATTGGCTTTAATGACTCCAGTGATTACATCGACTGAAGGTCTTTGAGTAGCAATTACCAAATGAATTCCAGCTGCTCTTGCCATTTGTGCCAGCCTGCAAATAGCATCCTCTACTTCTCCTGGCGCAGTCATCATAAGATCCGCCAACTCATCAATAATAATCACAATTTGAGGCATGAGCTCAGGTGGATTTGGGTCATCTGGATTTTCGTTTCTTTTTAGGTTATTATAACCTTTAATATCTCGAACATTGTTTTCTGCAAATAATTTATAACGGTTGGTCATTTCCTGAACAGCCCAGTTCAGTGCTCCTGCTGCTTTCTTGGGATCTGTCACTACTGGAATCATCAAATGAGGTATTCCGTTATAAATACTAAGTTCAACTACTTTGGGGTCAATCATTAATAATTTTACCTCATTGGGATTTGCTTTATAAAGTATACTTGTAATAAGTGTATTAATGCAAACACTTTTACCAGATCCGGTTGCCCCTGCAATGAGTAAATGAGGCATGCGAGCTATATCCGCTACAACACAGTTACCGGCAATATCTTTTCCCAAAGCAAAGGCAAGTTTGGACGGAAACTTTTGAAAAGTTTCATCTTCTATCACTTCTCTTAAAAATACGGGCTGAACCTCTTGATTAGGTACTTCGATACCCACTGCAGCTTTCCCGGGTATAGGTGCTTCAATTCGTATACCAGCAGCTGCCAAATTAAGAGCAATATCATCTGCCAAACTAACGATTTTACTTACTTTAACTCCCTGACTGGGTTGAAGTTCATACCTGGTCACAGTAGGCCCTCTGTTAATCTGTATGACTTTTGCCTCTACACCAAAACTGGCTAAAGTCTCTTCCAATTTTTTTGCATTGTTAAGCATTAATTTTTTGGAGTTTGATGTAATTGAGGAAGTATTAGCCTGTAATAGTTCAATAGACGGAAATTGATAATCTACTGGTTTACTAACAGATGAAATTACTTCCACAGGTTCTTCTTGAGCAGAGCTACCGGTGTTTTCCGATATGTTTTCTATTTCTTTTTCTTTAGTTTTCTCTTCAGATTTCTGGGCAAAGTCCAATACTTTTATTTCTTCTATTGCTTCCTCATTACTGCTCTTTGCTTCCTGTGACTCATGATCACTATGTACAGTTACAGGATCTTCTGCTTTTATATTTTGCAGGGATACATTGTTCTTATTTTTAGATTTAGTTTTCTTTTGCATTCGCTTTTCTTCATGTTCCAGCTGATAATTACTCAAAACTTCTTTGATTTTTGCTATACATCGCCCCATCCATTGATAAATGGATATCATATCATCAATAAAGGATCTTCCAGTTAGTAAAATCAATAAAATAATAAGGAATGTAATAATGAAAACATAACTGCCATATATACCAATCGTCTTTACTAAAATCTTCCCAAATATTGCACCAATTAATCCTCCATTATTCCAACTGCCTGCATCGTAATAATGTCTTACCCTATGCCATATATTCATACCATCTAATGCCACATCAATACCATGCATTATATGAGCAAATATAGACAATAAAAACACCATGCCGAAAGATATAAGCATCTTCAATTTATTACTGGTATTCAGTTTTTTTAGCATCATCAAAATACCGATACTGCCAATCAATACAGGTAAAAAATAAGCGCCAATACCTAATATTCCAACAAAAAACTTATAGATTATTTTACCGAAAAATCCAGCTTCATGACTATAAATACCTATTCCAAAAATGATTGCTGATGCAAAAATGAGAACGCCCTTTATCTCTTGCGACAATGCTCCTCCTGTAGGAGATTTCACTTTCCTTGTTCTATTTCTGGATGATTTCTTTTTCTCTGTCAATGGTCTCTTTCCCATATTTGCCAATCCTTTCTTTTAAATAAAAAGTGCTAGCATTTGCTAACACATATGAATCAATTATAGCACTATTTAGAGGATATTTCCAGAGATTATATTGCCCGGTTGAATTTCACTGTTCAAATACGCATAAGGATCTGTGGAAATAATTCTTTGAATTCTGTATCCGCTATTTTTTTCTAAAGTCACCTGCAGCAAATATCCTTTATATTCTATCTCTTTATATTCTTCCACTGCCTTACTTTCATCCTCCATGTCACTAAAAATCACTTCGTCAGGTATAATGGAATAAATCATTTATTTTCCTCCTTTGATTTCTTGGCCTGATCAATCAGTTCATAAAGTTTGCTTAAAGCTTCATTTAACCCTCCTACTTCATCGATAAGTTTTTCTTTCACTGCTTCCTCTCCAATAACGATTGTACCAACATCTTTTGCCAGTTTCCCTGTATCCAGCATCAATTCTTTAAAACGCTGTTGAGAGATTTTCGAATTTCTTGAAACAAATTCTACGATTCTCTCCTGCATTTTATCAAAGTATTCAAAAGTTTGCGGAACCCCTATAACTGTACCGCTCATACGAACAGGATGAATAGTCATAGTTGCACTGGAAGCAATAAAAGAATAATTCGCTGAGACCGCCAACGGAACTCCTATGGAGTGTCCACCTCCTAACACTAAAGAAACCGTTGGTTTACCCAGAGATGCAATCATTTCGGCAATAGCCAGTCCAGCTTCTACATCTCCTCCAACAGTGTTTAGGATCACCAATACACCGTCAATTTCATCATTGTCTCGAATAGCTACCAGTTGTGGAATAACATGTTCATACTTTGTTGTTTTGTTTTGTGGCGGCAAAGTAATATGGCCTTCTATTTGTCCTATAATGGTAAGACAATGAATTTTAGGTTTGTTTGAAGTATTGCTTTCCTGAGGAATGGGCATTTGTCCAAATTCTTTTATGGACTCAGTTGTTTCATTATTCTTTTTTTCTGATTCATTAGGTGTCATTTCGTTACTCATCTTATTCTCCTCTTCAATATAGTTTTATTTTAGTATGGGTATATTGAAGGGAGTTCATTCAAAAAAAGTATGTATTCAATATCATTCTTTTCAACAACTGAATCTCAAGGAAATCTTCCAAAAGTATTATGCCACATCATCTCAATAATGTCCAATAAATATAAAGAAGATCCCTAATGGAATCTTCTTGTATTTCGGTTATTTACTTAACTCAATGATCACAGGCTGAAGCTGTTCTCCTTTTAAAGCTTTCTGAACAGTCTTCAGAATCAAAGTCATATCTGACATTATTGAATTTGGTTTCTTTTCATAATTATCCTGACCCATAGGTACAAAATATATGTTTTTCGTGTTCATTAGTAATCCAATATTCTTCATATTCATTCCTAATCCATCATTTGTTGCCAGTGCGATTACAACTGGTTTTTTATTTCTTAGAAGAGATTTTGCAGCCATCAAGACAGCGGTATCTGTAATTGCATTTGCAAGCTTAGCTACAGTATTGCCCGTGCATGGAGCAATTACTAAGAGATCTATTATGTTTTTAGGACCTAAGGGTTCTGCCTCAACAATTGATTTAATAATTTTCTTACCTGTCATTTTCTCTATTTTATCTATATGTTCCTGTGCTTTTCCAAATCTCGTATCAGTCGTATAAGCATTATTGGACATAATAGGAAATATTTCCGCACCTTCATCAATTAATTTTTGTAACTCAGGTAGAACTGTATCATAGGTACAATAGGATCCGCATAATGCAAAGCCGACCCTCACACCTTTTAAACTGCTCATAAGATTACCCCCATCTCGCTATATACGTTGAAAATCGTATCATATATAATCATCGCTGCACTTTCTGGCGCAACTTTTCCTGGCAAACTTAGGGCTGCAATAGCTTTTATACCTAATTCCTTTGCTGAATTATAATCCACCCCTCCAGGTTTTGACGCCAAATCAATAATTAAGCAATCCTTTTTTACGGCTTTTAGCATTTCTCGGTCTAAAATCAAAGAAGGAACAGTGTTAAAAATAAAGTCAAAAGAACCAATATAGTCTTTTAATTCATGGAGATGAAGGCATTTATATCCATAACTTTTTATATAGGCCAAATCTTGAGGATTTCTTGCTTCTACGGTAAGAATCGCATCCAATCCTTTTAATTTATGGGCTAGTACTTTCCCACATCTCCCAAATCCTAAAACAAGACACTGACTACCATGAAGCATAATTTCACTGTTTTCCATTGCATACTGAATTGCGCCTTCAGCAGTGGGAATAGCATTTAAAATTGCTAATTCCTCCCGTGCAAGCAAATCCACTACTTTAAAATCATAACGCTTTGCAATGCCTTGAATCTCCGATGTAATTGGACCTGCCATAAAAATTTTATCTTTTGAAATATTTTTAAATACATCTTCCAGCAAAATTGTCGACTCGTAATATTTAGTATTCAAAGTAACGTTGTCTTGTGAACACGGAATTGGTCCGATTACAATATCTGCATCTGCCACAACATCGGGAAGGGTCTTTGAAAGGACTACATTTTTTTCAAAGTCTATTCCATTAAATCCAAAAACTCTAACTTCATGTCCTGCTCTTGCCAGAAAATTACTTAATTTAATTTGACGTAAATCTCCTCCAACAACAGCAAATTTGATGTTTTGTAACTTCAATCCCAATCCCTCCTGCTAAAGTCCCATGGGGTTATTGATAGTATAGTGTATGAAACTTAATCTATGTTTTGTGCTAGTCCAGAAGTGACCCATTATGTTCATAGAACAGAAATCAAAAAAGGTCATATGAACATTTAAGTTCATCTGACCTTTTAAACTCCTGTATGGCCAAAGCCTCCATCTTTTCTTTCAGTATGATCTAATTCCTTGACAGGAATCCACTCAATCTCCTCAATTTTATTAATAATCATTTGAGCGATTCTGTCTCCTCTTTGAATAATAAAATCTTCTTCGCCCAAGTTAATCATAATGACTTTTATTTCGCCTCTATAATCTGCATCAATTGTTCCAGGAGTATTAAGAAGAGTAATCCCATGTTTAAGAGCCAATCCGCTTCTCGGCCTGATCTGAGCCTCATATCCTTTAGGAAGTTGAATATGTATACCTGTTGGAATCAATTTAATCTTGCCCTTTTTTAGTACTTCTTCACTTTCTACATTGGCATACAAATCCATCCCCGCAGACTGATCAGTCATATATTGTGGCAACGGAAGATCTTCAGCTCCAGGCGCCTTTTTAATTAAAACTTTTAACTTATTTGACATAATGCTTTGATCTCCTTCAAGTTAATAGTATCTAATTTTCCTACAATAGATGCACTGATCTTTGAAAAATCAAACAACTGATCAATAAGTAAGGCGATTCTCTCTTCTGTCACTGCATCCACTTTCTCAATAATTTCATCCGGTGTTCTAACTTTATTCAACATTAATTGAGATCTTCCAATGCTGGACATTCGGCTGTTGGTACTTTCCAACCCCATTATATAATTGCTTTTTAATTGCTCTTTTGTTTTAGTTAAATCATCAAAAGGTATTTTATTTATTTTAAGAGAATGAATCTCTTTTATGATCAAATCTAAAACCTCGCTTGTCTGAGAAGGATTCATACCGGCATAAATTGTAAACAAACCTGTATCACTATAGTTTGTTGGATATGAATAAACCGAATAAGCTAAGCCCCTGTCCTCTCTAATTTTTTGAAACAGTCTGGAGCTCATACCTCCTCCAAGTATTGTATTAAGAGTAATCAAAGTATAAACATCTTCAGAATCGGAAGGCAAACCCGGAAAACTTAAACATAGATGTATTTGCTCAATATCTTTCGTCTTGGTGATCATCTGCGCTTTGTATTGAGGATATGTGTACTCATAATCATCCTTTTCATTAAAATCCCAATTTGAAAACTTTTGTTCAATTTTATCCATCATTTCATCGTAATCAAAATTACCTGCTACTGCAATTACTGTATTTTCGGGACGATATCTTTTATTATAATAGGATTTTAATGATTTATAATTAAAAGTAGCAATGGTATCTTCAGTTCCAAGAATAGGTTCTCCTAAAGGATTGTCTTCCCACACAGCCTTTTGCATTAGATCATGTACAAGTTCTTCAGGGGAATCTTCATACATATTAATTTCTTCTATAACGACCCCTTTTTCTTTTTCAATTTCTTTGTCTTCAAAATTAGAATTTAAAAACATATCCACCAATATGTCTAGAGCTTGATCAATATGATTGTCCAAAGCTCTAAAATAATAGCAAGTATATTCTTTAGTGGTATATGCATTGAGTTGTCCGCCAATTCTATCCATTTCATCAGCTATTTGCTTTGAAGTCCTGTTTTTTGTTCCTTTGAACAACATATGCTCAATAAAATGCGAAATACCGCTTTCATGAATTCTTTCATGTCTTGAGCCATTACGAACCCAAATACCCAAAGCAATAGATCGTACAAAGGGAAGTTTCTCCGAAACAATCGTAACTCCATTGGACAATTTTTTAAGTCTGAACATATGATTTCCCCTTTTCTAAGGTTTTTCTATTTCAACTTTTAGTCATTCTTTGAAAACAATCCTTTACACTAATGATTACAAGAAAAGCGTGCAATAGCCGCACGCACTTACAATGAAAAGATTTGTACTCATAATATATATTCAATCTTGCTAAAACATAAACCATGAGGCTATGCTTAAAATTCGGTATTTTCTTCTTGTTCAGGTTTCGGCAAAGTATCTTTTCTGGATAGATTAATTCTTCCTTGCTTATCGATATCAGTTACTTTAACGAGTATTTCATCTCCTACATGAACAACATCTTCTACATTCTTTACATGTTCATGAGTCAATTTAGAAATATGAACAAGCCCTTCTTTTCCAGGAGCAATCTCAACAAAAGCACCAAAATTCATAATCTTTGTTACTTTTCCTAAATACATTTCGCCAGGTTGAATATCCTTTGCAATGCCTTCAATGATTGAAAGAGCTTTCTTTACTTTATCAGAATCTACACCGCAAACAAAAATACGGCCGTCATCTTCAATATCGATTTTAACCCCTGTTTCTTCAATAATTTTGTTAATTGTTTTTCCACGGGGGCCAATAATTTCGCTGATTTTTTCCGGATCAACATTTGTACTGAGAATTTGTGGGGCATAAGGGGAGAGCGCTTTTCTTGGTTCTGAAATAGTTTTTAGCATCACTTCATCTAATATATATGACCTTGCTCTTTTAGTCTGATACAAAGATTTTTCTATAATTTCTCTCGTTAATCCCTGAATTTTAATATCCATTTGGATTGCGGTAATTCCTTTATGAGTTCCAGCAACCTTAAAATCCATATCTCCAAAGAAATCTTCCAGACCTTGTATATCTGTAAGCAGCACGAATTCATCATCACTTTCGCCCGTTACCAATCCTACAGAGATTCCTGCAACAGGAGCCTTAATAGGTACACCCGCAGCCATCAAAGACAACGTACTTCCACAGACACTGGCTTGAGAAGTGGAACCGTTAGAACTTAATACTTCAGAAACTAAACGAATTGCATAAGGAAATTCTTCTTCACTGGGTATAACAGGAAGCAATGCTCTTTCCGCCAAAGCTCCATGTCCTATTTCCCTTCTTCCGGGGCCTCTGGAAGGCTTTGTCTCTCCTACAGAGAAAGATGGGAAATTATAATGATGCATATATCGTTTTGTATCTTCCAAAGCATCCAATCCGTCTAAAATCTGTACATCTCCCATAGCTCCTAAAGTAGTTACGGTCAAGACTTGAGTCTGTCCTCTTTTAAATAGTGCAGAACCATGAGTTCTAGGCAATATATCGATCTCTGCACTGAGAGGTCTGATTTCTTCCAATGCTCTTCCATCAGGGCGTTTATGTTGTTTTAAAATCATTCTTCGTACAGTTTCTTTTTCGAATTTATAAATAGCTTCATTAATATATGGCTCATATTCAGGGTGATTTTCCATAAAGTATGCTGTAATTTTTTCTGTAAGCTCCTTGATTTGCTTTTCTCTTTGCTGTTTATCATCAGTGAATACGGCATTTTCCATTGATTCGTCACCAATATAGGATTTCACTGCGCTATAAACTTCTTCTGGAACTTCATGTTTTTCATACTCGTGTTTTGGTTTGCCACATTCTGCTTGTATCTCTTCTATAAATTTTACAATCTTTTGATTTTCTTCATGACCTCTAAAGATTGCTTCAAGCATAATGCTTTCTTCTAATTCATCCGCTCCTGCTTCAATCATCATTACTTTGTCTTTCGTAGAAGAAACAGTTAAAGACAATCTACTTACTTCTCTCTGAGCTGCAGTAGGATTAATAATGAATTCTCCATCAATATATCCGACATTGACAGAACCCGTAGGGCCTGCAAAAGGAATATCTGAAATAGAAAGAGCAACAGACGAACCTATCATAGCAGCTATTTCAGGGCTACAGTCTTGGTCAACAGAAAGCACCGTTGCCACAATAGAAATATCATTACGATAATCTTTAGGAAATAATGGTCTGATCGGACGATCAATCACCCTAGAAGTCAAAATTGCTTTTTCAGTAGGTTTACCTTCTCTTTTAATAAAGCCCCCGGGAATTTTACCTACTGAATATAACCTTTCTTCATAGTCTACACTTAGTGGAAAAAAATCTATACCTTCTCTGGGCTTATCAGAAGCTGTTGCCGTAACTAAAACCACTGTATCTCCATATCTTACAATTGCAGCTCCATTAGCTAACTCTGCAACTTTACCAATTTCAATGGAGAGTTTACGCCCGGCTAACTCTGTTGAAAATATCTTGGACATATAATATACTACTCCTTTCTAATTAATCTTATGTATATTTAGTATTAAATATTGATGAAATGTTTATGAGAATTATTTTATGCAATATAGTGTAAAATTGCTAAAATAATAGAGCGGATTACTCCGCTCCATACGGTTATTATTTTCTTATGCCTAACTCTTCAATAATAGTACGATATCTCTCGATATCTTTCTTCATAAGATAATTTAATAAACCTCTTCTTTGTCCTACCATTTTAAGAAGACCTCTTCTTGAATGATGGTCTTTCTTATGAGATCTTAAATGCTCCGTTAAATGATTGATTCTTTCTGTAAGAAGAGCAATCTGAACTTCTGGAGATCCAGTATCATTTTCTGTTCTTCCATACTTTGCAATAATTTCTTGTTTTCTAGCCTTATCCATTACAATAATCCTCCTTTATTTTTTATCCCCTTTTGCTAAGAACAGGTCGGAGTTACCTAAATCCGAGCAAAGGTTCTTATACAAAAAGTATTATACCATTCAACATCATTAATGTAAACTATATTTATAAATTTCATAATATAAAACAACTTAATTGATTTAACTTTTAAAAGTTTGCAAAATATGTTTTGGCTAAATCCACATCTTTTTTCATTTGCTTTATAAGTTCTTCAACATTAGAAAACTTTTGTTCGCTTCGAATCCACTGATAAAATTCTATTTCTACGACTTCGTCATATAAATTGCTGTTAAAATCAATTATATATGTCTCAATAACTTTATTTTTCCCATTTACAGTAGGATTATAACCAATATTTGTAACACTATGATAATACTTTCCATTCCATTTTGTTCTGGTGAGATATACTCCATTAGGCGGGTATATTCGGTCTTTTTCTGCTGCAATATTGGCTGTAGGATATCCAAAAGTATTTCCTAACTTCTTACCTTCCAAAACTTTTCCCATAATGATATAGGGTATACCTAATAATTCATTTACTTTGCTGATATTTCCTTTAGATAATTCCTCTCTGACCCTAGTACTGCTAATAATTTCACCTTGATATAAAACAGGAGGTATTTCAATAACTTTTAAGCCCCATTTCTTTTCTCTTTCTTTTAAAAACTGAGCATTTCCTTTTTGCTGTTTGCCAAATTTATTATTGGAACCAATAACGATTACCTTAGCATGCAGCTGTTTTATAAGAATTTCCTCAACAAATTCCTCCGCAGAAATATCTGCAAATTCATTTGTAAAAGGATATTCGATATAAAGATCAATACCCATCTGCTCTAATCTGTGTTTTTTTTCAGATCTTGAAAATATCATTTTTATTGAATGATCTTTCTTTAGTACCATTTGAGGATGGGGGTAAAAGGAGAAAACAATAGATTGATAGTTTTCTTCTTTGCTGACGTTTTTAACAGTTTCTATTAATTTTCTATGTCCCAAATGAATTCCATCAAAATTACCTAATGTAACAGCACTGGGTTGATTTTGAGAAATACTTGAGTTTGATATATATTTCATTATAAAACCCCTTACAAAAATAGTTTCAGCGGTTTTAGATAAAATTCTTCACCTTCTATTGCAACATTATAAAGGCCGATAAAATTTCCACAATCACTGTAAACTCTAATAATGTCATGAGCTTTTATTGCTTCATGCTTATTTTTAATATAAGAAAAATGAATTTTATTGCCATTCATTAAAGCTTTTTCACCAGTTTTTTTAATGGTTACGGAAGGATACTCACGGAATAATTCATCGATATTTACAATAATGTTATCAATTTCTTGTTGATCGACTAATTCTTTGAATTCATCCAATTTGATACTATTGTTGATATTAAAAATGCCAACTTCAGTTCTTATTAAACTGCTCATATGGGCGCCACAACCTAATTGCGCACCAATATCAGCACATAAAGTTCTAATGTAAGTGCCTTTTGAGCATAAAATATCTAACTCTATTTGATCTGGAGGTATGAAAGAAGTAATTTTTATGTCATAAATATGAACTTTTCTTGCTTTTCGCTCTATAGTTTTCCCTTGTCTAGCCAATTCATACAACTTTTTACCATTAACCTTTATAGCAGAATACATAGGAGGGACTTGTTCATATTCTCCAATGAAAGATTGAACCACTTGTTTAATTTTACTTTTATCAAAATCAACTGGCTTTGATTCAATAATATCACCTGTATGATCCTGGGTTGTTGTGCTAATACCTAATTTAGCAATTGCCAAATATCGCTTTTTCTGTTCAATTAAAAATTCTACCACTTTAGTGGCTTTCCCTATGCAAACAGGAAGAACGCCTTCTGCTTCAGGATCAAGAGTTCCTGTATGTCCAACTCTCTTTTGATGAAGGACTTTTCGAATAATCGCTACAACATCATGAGATGTATATCCTTTTTCTTTATAAATACTTAAGATTCCATTCAATTTGATTTCTCCCTAAACAATTCTTTTTGAACCGTATCCAGTATTTTTGTCTTAGCATCCTTCAAATCAGTATGCAAAGTACATCCTGCAGCTTTTTTATGGCCTCCGCCTTGGAAAAACTGTGCAATCCTACATACATCTTTATCTCCGGAAGCTCTGAAGCTTACTTTTATTTCATTGGCATTCTTTTCATATAGAAGAACAGCAACCAAAACACCATCAATATTTTTCATAAAAGAAATAATTCCTTCTGTATCGTTGGCAGATGCCCCCAGTTCTTCCATTTCCTTTGTGCTTAAATCACAAATGCACAACTGCTTATCATTTAATGTTTCCATTTTATAGAGTGCATAACCTAATAACTTAGCAGATTCTAAGGAACGCGAATAAAATAATTTATCCAGAATATCTGTAAAATCTATATTATATTTAATAAGATCAGAAATAATTTGGTGGGTAAAAGAAGTAGTACTGCTATGCTTAAAACCTCCGGTATCAAAGGCGATGCCAGTATAAAGGGAAGTTGCTATTTCATCATCAATAGGAACTTCAGCTTCCTTAATGATTTTATATATAATTTCACAAGTTGAAGAAGCTTCCGGATCAACATAGGAAAAATCTCCATAATGAGGATTACTAATATGATGATCTATATTTAAACTCAAAGGAGCTTTCTCAAAATCGTCAATATATTTCCCAAGCCTTTGAAGATCTCCACAATCCAATGCAACAAAAAGCTCTAAAGGTACATGATTCGGATAAGTATTATAAATATATTGCCTTCCAGGTAAAAAATTGTACTTTTCAGGATATTCATCCATAAGAATGACAGGCTTTTTGTTCATTTTTACAAGAGCCAAAGCTAAAGCAACACATGCCCCAATGGCATCTCCATCAGGGCTTATATGAGCTGCTATAGCGATATGAGTATACTTCTTCAATGAGTGAATTATATCTAAATCATTCATTGGATTCATCCTCTTCTTCTGTATTAGATTTGATATCATCAATAATCTTTGAGAGACGAATACCATATTCAATTGAATCATCTATTTTAAATATTAATTCCGGAGTATTACGTAAATTAATTCTCCTTGCAATTTCTCGGCGAATAAATCCACTGGCATTTTTTAAACCTTCTATTACTCCTTTTTTTTGTTCCTCGTTTCCCATTACACTGATGTATATTTTACAGTATTTTAAATCATTGGTTGTGTCTACATTAAGCACACTCACCATCGTTTGATTGATTCTAGGGTCTTTCAAATCCTGACGAATGATATCGCTTAATTCTTTTTTTATTTCTTCATTAATTCTTATCATTCTTGATCCTTTTGCCAATTTTATCACCTACGCTCTTGGTATTTCTTCCATTATGAATGCTTCTACTATATCTCCTTCTTTAATGTCATTAAATTTTTCGAAGGATAATCCACATTCATATCCAGCATTTACTTCTTTTACGTCATCTTTGAATCTTTTTAGAGAACTTAACTGTCCTTCATAAACAACGATTCCGTTTCTGACAATACGCACTTTAGCATTTCTGACTAATTTCCCATCTTGCACATAGGCTCCGCCTATTGTTCCAACACCAGATACTTTAAAGGTTTGTCGAATCTCTGCATGACCAATTACTTTTTCTTGGAATTCCGGATCAAGCATACCTTTCATTGCTGCTTCAATGTCTTCAATTGCATTGTAAATAACACGATATAATCGAATATCTACTTTTTCTGTTTCTGCAACAGATTTGGCACCAGCTTCAGGTCGAACATTGAATCCAATAATAATTGCATTTGAAGCAGATGCTAACATGACATCAGACTCCGTAATGGCTCCAACACCCCCATGAATGGTATGGATCCTTACTTCATCGTTAGATAATCGTTCTAAACTTTGTTTTACAGCTTCTACAGAACCTTGTACATCTGCTTTAACAACAATATTGAGTTGCTTTACATTTCCAGACTGTATTTGACTAAATAAGTCATCCAGTGAAACTTTATTAGGCGTTGCTCTTAAAGATTGCTCTCTATTTCTTTCTGCCAGTATTTCTGCATAATGACGAGCTTGTTTATCGCTTTCAGCCACATAAAATCTGTCTCCAGCCGAAGGAACTTCTGATAATCCAAGAATTTCTACCGGTGTAGATGGTCCTGCTTTTTTCACACGACGACCTTTATCATCCATCATCGCACGAATTCTACCATGGGTTGACCCTGCAACAATAGGATCACCTACTTTCAAAGTACCGCTTTGAACAAGTACTGTAGCAACAGGACCCCTTCCTTTATCCAGCTGAGCTTCGATAATGGTGCCTCTTGCACGTTTGTTTGGATTAGCCTTCAGTTCTGCCATTTCTGCTACGAGTAAAACCATTTCTAATAAAGTATCTAAATTAGTTTTTGTAACGGCTGAAACTGGAACACAAATTGTGTCTCCACCCCATTCTTCCGCAAGAAGACCATAATCTGCCAGTTCTTGTTTTACTCGATCTGGGTTTGCTCCTGGCTTATCTATTTTGTTAATTGCAACAATGATTTGAACATTGGCTGCTTTAGCATGATTAATTGCTTCAATTGTCTGGGGCATTACACCATCGTCCGCAGCGACAACCAAAATTGCAATGTCAGTTACTTGTGCTCCTCTCATTCTCATAGCCGTAAAAGCTTCATGCCCCGGAGTATCCAAAAAAGTAATTTTCTTTCCATCAACCTCTACTGTTGAAGCCCCAATATGCTGAGTAATTCCTCCAGCTTCCTTAGCTGTAACATTGCTTTTTCTGATTGCATCTAAAAGAGAAGTTTTTCCGTGGTCAACATGACCCATTACAACAACTACTGGAGGCCTTTCCAGAAGATCTTCAGGTGAATCCGGCTCTTCTTCGAACATTTTTTCTTCTAATGTTTCCTGTGTTTCTTCTTCCAGTAAGATGCCATATTCTTCTGCAACTTGTGAAGCAGTATCAAAATCAACTTCTTGATTAATAGACGCCATAATACCTCTCATCATAAGAGATTTTATGATTTCTGCAGGGGTTTTCCCTAATTTCTCTGCCAATGTCTGAACACTTACTTTGTTTGGGATTTGGATAACTTTAATTTCATCACTCTGTTCAATAGTATCCTGTTTGACTTCTTCGTCTTTCATCATCTTGTCCTTTACTTTAGTCTTTTTACTTGAATCATTCATCTTCTTTTCAAAGTTCTCATGTTTTGCAGTTCTACTAATTTCTTCATCAATTGTTTCTTCTTTAACTTGATTATTCTCAGATTCTTGTACTTCACTTGAATAATAATCCAAAATTAATTGTGCTTCATCATCTTCAAGCGTACTCATATGACTATGTACATCGACTCCGAATTCCTTTAATTTTTTAATAAGCTCTTTACTGCTTATGTTTAGCTGTTTGGAAATTTCATATACTCTAACTTTTGACAAATAGCCCACCTCCAATATTTCATGCTTCCTCATTATCTAGCAATTGCTTTAGCTTGCGATAAAAATTTTCATCAATAATAGCTAAAGAAGCTCGCTGATCTTTTCCTATTGCGTGTCCTAACTGTTCTTTTGAACCCAATTCATAGAGAGGGATATTTCTATAATTACATTTATCTTTGAACAGCTTTTTAGTGTTCTTGGATGCGTCTTCAGCGATAATTACCATTTTGGCACTTCCATTTTTAATTGCCTGTTCGCATTGAAATTCTCCAGATAAAAGTTTTCCTGCTTTCTGACATAAGCCTAGCATAAATAAAACTGGATTATTCATTTCTATTTTTCAACTCACTTTTCAATGCCTCGTATATTTCACTGGGGACTGATACTTTAAAAGATCGTTCTAATCCTTTGGATTTTTGTGCTTTTGACAAGCATTCTTCCGAAGGACATATATAAGCTCCCCTTCCAGGTTTCTTTCCCGTAAAATCCAAAGAAAATTCACCTTCATTATTTCTTACAACTCGTATCAACTCTTTTTTATTTTTCATTTCTTGGCAGCCAGTACATTTTCTAAGAGGAATTTTTCTTGTTTTCATAATCCCACTCCTCTAAATAAATTATTTTAATTGAATTTATTCTAAATTTCCTTCTTCGTCCTCTTTCTTATCCTCATTAAATCCTATTTTCTTAGCTTGAGATTCGCTTTTAATATCAATTCTCCAGCCTGTTAATTTCGCGGCAAGTCTAGCATTTTGACCCTCTTTTCCAATTGCTAAAGACAATTGATAATCCGGTACAATTACTTTGGCACTTTTGTCTTCTTCATTAACAGATACTTCTAAGACCTTGGAAGGACTTAGAGCAGCAGCAATATATTCTTTGGGATCTTCACTCCATTGAATAATATCTATTTTTTCACCTCTTAATTCATTAACGATCACATTTACTCTCTGGCCATTTTGTCCTACACATGCACCTACAGGATCTACTTCTGGATCTTTAGAATAAACTGCCATTTTTGTTCTTGAGCCGGCTTCCCTCGAAATGCTTTTAATTTCAACAATTCCTTCATATACCTCTGGTACTTCTTGTTCAAATAACCTTTTAACAAGCTCCGGATGAGTTCTTGATACATTAATTTGAGGTCCTTTGGTTGTTTGCTTAACTTCTAAAACATAAACTTTAATGCGTGAATTAAAATTATATTCTTCTCCAGGAATTTGCTCATTTGGAGGAAGGATGGCTTCTGTTTTACCTAAATTAATAATAACATTTTTTCTTTCTTTCCTTTGAATAATTCCTGTTATAATATCTTTTTCTTTTGTAATGTATTGATTATATATGATTTCTCGTTCCGCTTCCCTTATTCTCTGAACGACAACTTGCTTTGCTGTTTGAGCGGCAATTCTTCCAAAATTTTTAGGAGTTACTTCGATATCGACAATATCCCCAACTTCATAAGTAACCTTAATCTTTCTGGCGTCTTCCAAGGAAATTTCCAACGCATCATTTTCAACTTCTTCAACTACTGCTTTTTGAGCATAAACAGACACATCTCCATTTTCTCTATCAATAATGACTTTAATATTTTGAGAGGTACCAAAATTCTTTTTACACGCTGATACCAATGATGTTTCAATTGCTTCAATAAGTAATTCCTTGTCAATTCCTTTTTCTTTTGCTAGCTGCTCTAATGCACCGATGAATTCGGCGTTCATCTTATTTACCTCCTCATAAAATAAAATCAGAATAAAATAGCTAATCTAATAATAGCAATATCATTTCTTGAGAAAGATAAAGTATTATTGTCTTCATCTATAATCGTAACAATATTATCTTTCAAGCCCACAAGCTCTCCTCTATATTCTTTCTTTTTATTAAAAGGTTTGTAAAGTTTTATATCTACAATTTCACCTTTATAACGTTCAAAATCAGAATCTTTTTTTAAAGGGCGATCTAAACCTGGAGAACTGACTTCCAAAATATAAGAATTCTCGATAGGATCTTCTTCATCTAATCTTACTTCCAGGGCTTTCGATACTAATTCGCAATCATCAATTGTAACGCCCCCCTCCTTATCAATAAAAACTCTAAGATACCAATTAGCTCCTTCTTTAACATATTCCAAATCTACTAATTCGAAATTATATTCTTCCATAATAGGTTCAAGATACGATTGCACAATCTGTTCAATCCTATGTTTAGACATATAATCATCCTTTCAGCTTTTTTCTCTCTTTAGTAACTCAAAAACAAATTATGTATCTATTCATGGAAACATGAATATTATTAACGCATTTAATGTTTTAGTATGTCCTTTTATATAGTCTTAAAAAAAAGATGATTTCCTATTCATTTGTTTAAGTTCACCATATTTTTACCTTATTACAATAGAAAGAGTGGGTTACAACCCACTCTTCACTGTAAATGCTTATTTGATATCCGTTACAAAGAATTATATCATTACTAATACACAAATGCAAGGGAAAAACACCTTGTATTTACAACATCTCTTCCTTACAACCGATCAATTTCTTGAAGTAATGCTTCTAATAATTGATCTTCAGGCACTTTTTTAATAATTTCGCCCTTTTTAAAAATTAATCCTACGCCTTTACCTCCTGCTATACCTATATCAGCTTCTCGGGCTTCTCCTGGGCCATTAACTACACATCCCATTACTGCAATCTTTATATTCTTATTCATATCCATACATCTTTTTTCTACTTCATTTGCAAGAGAAATCAAATCTATTTCAGTTCTTCCACAAGTAGGGCAAGATATAAACTCCACACCAAAAGACCTTAACCCAAGTGCTTTAAGGATTTCCTTTGCGCATCTAACTTCTTCTAAAGGATCTCCCGTTAAAGATACTCTGATTGTATCTCCTATACCTCTGGATAGAATGGCACCGATTCCTACAGCAGATTTAATCGTTCCACTTCTTATAGTCCCTGCTTCTGTGATTCCCACATGAAGAGGATAATCCATTTTCTTAGAAAATTCTTCGTAGGCTCTTAAAGATAATAAAACATTGGACGCTTTAATAGATACAACAATATCGTGAAAATCAAGTTCTTCCAAAATATAAATATGATTTTGAGCACTTTCTACCAAAGCTTCCGGGGTAACGCCACCATATTTCTTAAGTAAAGACTTCTCCAGGGACCCGGCATTTACTCCAATTCTAATTGGAACTCCACGTTCTTTTGCTGCTTTAACTACTTCTTTAACTTTCTCTTTTCCTCCAATATTTCCAGGATTAATTCTTAGTTTATCAATACCGTTTTGTATACAAGTTAAGGCCAATCTATAATCAAAATGAATATCTGCAACCAAAGGTATATGAATTTGCCTTTTTATTTCACGAATTGCATGAGCTGCTTCCATATCTGGAACAGCTACTCGAATAATCTCACATCCTACTTTTTCTAATGAATGAATTTGCTTAACAGTTTCAACAACATTTCTGGTATCCGTATTACACATGGATTGAATAGCTATCGGATGTTTTCCGCCTATAAAGCTGTCTCCAATAGCAACCGTCCTTGTTGGTCTGCGGCATAAAGAGTCAGTATTCAATTTTAGTCCTCCCAACAGCTAATGAGTTATAATTCTGACTACATCATTATACAATACAAAAACCATTAATACCATCAGCAATGCAAAGCCTATGAAATGGATCATCCCTTCTTTTTCAACAGCAATAGGCTTGCCTCTTAATCCCTCAATAATTAAAAAAACTAATCTGCCTCCATCCAATGCAGGAATAGGCAATAAATTCATAACTCCTAAATTCGCACTGATAATTGCAGCAAAATACAATACGTTTTGGATAGCAATATAGAAACTTGTTTTTAATCCCGATTCATAACTTTCCCCTATTATTTGAATCACACCAACAGGTCCAGCAATTTGCTGTCTGCTTACCTGTCCTGTAATAATTTGTATAAATCCAAGTACCACTTGCTTTACAAGAAAGACTACCTGCCATAAACTTTGTCCCAAGATTTCCAGAATCGTCGCTTCTCCTTGTTCTTTTGATTCAAAACTTATACCTAAAAATCCTTGATTTGTTTTTTCATCAATAACAGGAGTGATCACTTTCGTGATTTTTTCACCATCTCTAGAAGCAATGATTTCAATTGGATGATCTTTGACTTGACTAAGTATTAAACTAATTTCTTGTCTTATATGAATTCTTTGTCCATCTAAAGAAATAATTTTATCTCCTGGTTGAAGCCCTATACTTGCAGCCGGAGTATCTGGTAATACATGATCTATTCTAGTTGTTATATACCCATTGGATCCTACAAACCAGGCAATAATTACAAAAGCTAAAACCAGATTCATAAACGGACCTGCAAATATCACTGCAATACGCGTTCCAACTGATTTATTGGTGAAAGAACGTTTATCTTCTGAAGCTGAATCTTCTCCCAACATCTTACAAAAACCACCCATTGGAAGGATACGAATGGAATATAGTGTTTCTCCATATTGCTTACTGATCAGCTTGGGTCCCATTCCAATAGCAAACTCTTCAACTTTAACGCCACTTTTTTTGGCAACAGCATAATGGCCAAATTCATGAACTAACACGATTATCCCAAACACTAAAAGTGCTATTAAAATAGTCAAAAAACTCACCGCCCTTTCGTAAATTCTCTTGCCCATTGATCTATATCTAAAATATCAGATAATGTAGGGTGCATAATTGTATTATGTGCTTCCATCGCCTTTTCAATCATTATAGGAATATCCAAAAAATGAATTTCTTTTTTTAAAAACTTTTCTACTGCTATTTCATTCGCTGCATTCAATACCGCAGGCATAGATCCACCGATGGCAAGAGCATCATACGCCAGCTGCAAGCACTTAAAAACGGATAAATCAGGTTGTTCAAAAGAAAATATATTTCTTTTGGTAAAATCAACCTTTGGCCAATTACTTCTATAACGTTTTGGAAAAGTTAAAGCATATTGAATAGGTACCCTCATATCCGGTTCCCCAATCTGAGCAATAATAGATCCATCTTCAAATTCAACCATGGAATGGATCATACTTTGTGGATGAACTACAACTTCAATTTGACTTAATTCAATGTTAAAGAGCCATTTGGCTTCAATAACTTCCAAGCCTTTATTCATCATCGTAGAGGAATCCACTGTTATTTTAGCTCCCATAGACCAATTCGGATGCTTTAAAGCATCTTCAACTGTTACATTTTTAAGTTCTTTCAATGACTTATTTCGAAATGGTCCTCCAGAAGCAGTCAAAATAATTCGTTGAACAGGATTCTGCTTATTTCCTTGTAAACATTGAAATATTGCGGAATGTTCGCTGTCCACAGGAAGAATCTTTATATCATTTTTTCTAGCTTCTTCCATAATAATTTGCCCTGCTGTTACAAGAGTTTCTTTATTTGCTAAAGCAATATTCTTTTTTCTTCTTATTGCTTCAAAAGTCGGTATCAATCCAATTGTTCCTACTACAGATGTGACCACTGTATCGATCTCTTCCATAGTAGCGATTTCTATCAACCCATCAATCCCAGCTAAAACTTCAACTGAGCTCCTCAATCTTTTTTTTAATTCAAATGCTTTTTCTTCATCCATAACGGCTACTTTACTGGGATGAAATTCATAAATCTGTTTCTCAATCAAGTCAATATTCTGATTGGTTGATAAACCACATACCTTTATGTCCTCTGCATTTTTAAGATTTCGAATAACATCCAAAGTCTGTGTACCAATAGAACCTGTTGAGCCCAGTATGGAAATCTTTCTCAAATTGCTCACCTCATTTATTATTCAAGCAACTTCTTCATAAGTATAGTGTTTTGATTAAAATTTCAGAAAATTAGGTTTAACATAATTATAAAATAATATACGAATGGGGCAGTGAAAAGTATACTGTCAAATCGATCTAATACTCCTCCATGTCCCGGAAAAAATTTACCATAATCTTTTATATTTACACATCGTTTAATTGAAGATGCAGTTAAATCCCCTAATTGTGATATCATTGCTCCGATTCCTCCAATAATAGAGCAAATAATTGGAAAATTCACAATTGGAGTCTTAGTAAAATATGTAATCACCATGCCGTATACAAAAGATAAAACAAATCCTCCGGCAATTCCACCCAAAGCGCCTTCCACAGTCTTTTTAGGGCTTAACTTGGGGCATAGCTTATGCTTTCCAAGCGTAATACCAGTGAAATAGGCAAAGGTATCACTCCCCCAAGCACTGATGAATATGAGCCAGACAAAAAATTCTCCATAGGCAGAATTACGAACTTTTAAAACATAAAAAAATAAGAAACTTACATAAAAAAAGCCTATAAATGTAACAGCTACATCTATAATATTATATTTTGGGTGAAAAAATATAATACTTAAAAGCAAGACGAATAAAAAACAAATAAAAAATACTATATACCACTGATCATTAGGAAATACAAAAAAAGTAAATATGACCGTAAAAATATACCCAATATATTTTATGGGATGGGCTTTCTCTTCCATAGCTGTATAAAATTCACGCAAACCTACCAATGTCAAAAGTCCGATTGCAAGTTTTAGAATCCATCCGCCTGATAAAACTATACCCAGTAACAGTGGAATTCCAACAACCGCTGTTATAATACGCAAACGCAATAAAATCTCCTCCGAACCCTAGATTAATCCAAAACGACGGTTTCTATTTTGGAATTCATAAATCGCTTTATAAAGATCGTTTTCATCGTAATCCGGCCACAATTTATCGCAAAAATACAACTCACTATAAGCAATTTGCCATAATAAAAAATTGCTAAGTCTTTGTTCCCCACTGGTACGAATTAAAAGATCAGGGTCAGGAATAGCTTTTGTATCCAAATACATAGAAAAAGTATGCTGGTCAATTGAATCTAAGTTTAATTTAGATTCTAATACATCCTGACTCATTTTTTTAACTGCACGGATAATTTCATCACGGCTTCCGTAATTCAAAGCAATGTGTAGATTTAATCCACTTTTTTTAGAAGTCTTCATTTCTAAATCACGAATCTGTTCTTGAATATCTTCATCGAGTTTAGCCTTATCGCCTATAATGTCAATCTTAATATTATTTTTTTCTGAATCCTTTAAGTATTTTTTTAAATAACTTCTAAGTAAATTCATCAAGCTGTCTACTTCTTCTTTAGGACGTTGCCAATTCTCCGTCGAAAAAGCATACACCGTTAAATGGGGTATACCTAAAGCATCTGCTGCACGTAATACTCTTTCTAACGCCTTTGATCCCGCTTGATGCCCATAACTTCGTGATTTCTTTCTTTCTTTGGCCCAACGACCGTTTCCATCCATTATAATAGCAATGTGCTTAGGTAAATTGTCCAAATTAATCATTTGCTTATAATCAATTCCGCCCATTCTGGCCTCCTTAACGACAAATTAACAAATACCCCTCCAAAGAAGGGGCATATGTAACATTCTATACTGCAAGAATATCTTTACTTTTCGCTTCAACACGCTTATCTATATCATTGATATAACGATCTGTCATCTTTTGAATATCTTCTTCGCAATCCTTTAAATCGTCTTCAGTAATATCTCCATTTTTTTGAACTTTCTTAAAATGTTCAATTGCATCTCTGCGTATATTTCTAATAGCAACTTTTGCTTCTTCGCCTTTTTTCTTTACTTCTTTCGTAAGTTGTTTTCTTCTTTCCTCTGTTAATTCAGGGAAAATTAATCGAATGCATTTTCCATCGTTATTTGGAGTAATGCCAAGATCAGAAGCCATAATAGCCTTTTCAATTTCTTTTAATAAGGAACTATCCCAAGGCTGAATTTGGATGATTCTTGCTTCTGGTACAGTAATATTTCCAACTTGCTGAAGAGGTGTTTGAACACCATAATAATTAACTGTAATTTTATCCAATATATGTGGATTAGCGCGTCCTGCACGAATAGTATTGAATTCTTCTTCCAAAGTAGCAATTGTTTTCTTCATTTTATTTTCATAAACTTCATACTCTTTTACATCCATATTATTTCCCCCTTAATTTGTTATTAATGTTCCTATATTTTCGCCAGAAACCGCTTTAATTATACTATTTTCAATATTAAGCCCAAAAACTAGAATGGGCAATTTTTGTTCCATGCAAAGACTTGCAGCAGTTCCATCAATAACTTTTAGGTCCTTATCTAAAATTTCTTTACAAGTGAGTTGATCAAATTTCTTTGCTGATGGATTTAATTTAGGATCAGAATCATATACGCCATCAATATTTTTTGCAAATAAAAGAGCATCTACTTCTATTTCACATCCTCTTAATGCAGCTCCTGTATCTGTCGAGAAAAAAGGATGCCCTGTCCCACCAGCAAAAAATACTACTGTATTATTGGTTATGTAATGAATAGCTTTTTCTTTTGTAAACACTTCAGTCATAGTACCTATCTGAAACGGAGTTTGTACTACTGCATTTAATCCTTGAGATCTGCATATTTCTGCTGTATATAAGGCATTCATAACTGTAGCAAGCATCCCAATTTGATCAGCTTTTGTACGATCCATTTGTTCACTGCTTCTGCCTCTCCAAAAGTTCCCACCGCCAATAACAACAGCAATTTCTGTTCCTTGTTCAACTAATTGCTTTAACTGCTCAACAACAGACATTACAGTATTATAGTCGAATCCAACTCCTTTGGAACCGGCAAGAGCTTCGCCACTTAATTTAATTAAGATACGCTTAAATTTAGTCATAGGATTTTTCCTCCGATATTAATGTATCATATTTTTTTACTTTATTCCATACAAATTTGAAAATTTCTATACGATTATTAAGTAAAAACATTTCATCATAAAAATTGATATTCATTCCATAGAAAAGGGGAAACACATTGTGCCCCCCCATCCTATTTTATATCAAAATTATAAATTCATCTGTTTTGCAACTTCTTCTGCAAAGTTTTCTTCTTTCTTCTCTAATCCTTCACCGGTTTCATAACGAGCAAATGCTTTAATAGTAACATTAGTGCCAACTTCTTTTGAAACACCTTCTAAATATTTAGCAACAGTTATATCAGGATCTTTTATAAATTGCTGATCAACCAAGCATAATTCTTTTAAGTTCTTTGCTAAACGGCCTTCTATCATTTTTTCAACAATATTAGCTGGTTTGCCTTCATTAAGAGCCTGTTGTTTTAAGATTTCTCTTTCTTTTTCAATAAAGTCAGCAGGAATTTCATCTTTTGTAATATATTGTGGATTAGCAGCAGCAATTTGCATTGCAATATCCTTTGCAGCTTCCTTTACTTTATCAGAAGTATTTTGGCTTGCTAATTCAACTAATACTCCAATTCTTCCGCCACCATGAATATAAGAAACAATTACTCCAGTTTCGGTTTCAAATTTTACAAAGCGACGAATGTTTAAGTTTTCTCCAATAACAGAAATTTTTTCTGTCAAAACATCTTCTACAGTTTTAGATGAATCTAAAAGCCAAGCCTCATTCTTAAAATCTTCAATTGTAGTTGTTTTTGTCATAGCAGCTTGTTTTGCAACTTGTGCAGCAAAAGTTTTAAATTCTTCATTTTTTGCGACGAAATCTGTTTCACTATTTACTTCTACCAATGCTCCAACTTTTCCATCTTCTGAAATGTAGTTTGCAACCAATCCTTCTGCAGCAATACGACCTGCTTTTTTAGCAGCTTTTGCCAACCCTTTTTCTCTCAAAATTTCAACTGCTTTATCCATATCACCGTTTGCCTCTGATAATGCTTTTTTGCAATCCATCATTCCTGCGCCAGTCATTTCTCTTAATTCTTTTACCATTGTAGCTGTAATTGCCATTTTTCGTACCTCCAATTAATATTTTTTATCATATACTGTATAATCTGTAATTTTTATGTCTTTATTCACTCTATTAAAAAGGCTTCAACCTAATAACAGGCTGAAGCCTAAAGGCTTACGACTTTATTCCTCTTCGGCAGTAACGGTATCTTGTACCCCTTGTTTCACTTCAATAACTGCATCAGCCATTTTTCCAACAATTAATTTAACTGCTCTAATTGCATCGTCGTTACCTGGAATAACATAATCTACTTCTTCTGGGTCACAGTTTGTATCGACGATTGCAATAATTGGAATACCTAAAATATGAGCTTCCTGAATAGCAATTCTTTCCTTTCTTGGATCAACTACAAAAATTAAATCTGGAAGCTTAGTCATTTCTTTAATTCCACCAACATTATTTTCAAGTTTTTCTTTTTCATGGCGAAGTTTGATTACTTCTTTTTTAGGTAACAAATTGAATGTTCCGTTTTGTTCCATTTCTTCTAATTCTTTTAGTCTTTCAATTCTTGAACGGATAGTTTTAAAGTTGGTAAGCATTCCACCTAACCATCTTTGATTTACATAGAACATTCCGCAACGTTCAGCTTCTTCTTTGATAGAATCTTGTGCTTGTTTCTTTGTTCCTACAAAAAGAATCGTACCGCCTTCTTCAACAACATCACGAACTACTTGATAAGCTTCTTCAACTTTTTTTACTGTTTTTTGAAGATCAATAATATAAATTCCATTTCTTTCAGTAAAAATATACTCTGCCATTTTGGGGTTCCAACGTCTTGTTTGATGTCCAAAATGTACCCCTGCTTCTAATAATTGTTTCATTGAAATTACGCTCATTGCATTTTCCTCCTAATATTTTGGTTTTACCTCCGAATTCGTCATCTTCCCGCAAGACCCATTGGGCACCCTAACGGGAAATCCGAATCGTGTGTGTTTTATTTCCACATGGAAGTATAGCATATTCTTGTAAGTTAATCAATATTTTTATTTCTTTTATTATTATAAATTTCGTTCTCCAAAATCATTTATTGCGTATTATTTACAAAAATTCAAAATATATTCCCGGCATAAAAAAAACGACTATTCTAATAATATACAGTCGTGTTTTAATATTTTATAAGAATTCAGTTAGATCTTCTTGATATTCAAAAACGATTTATCTCGTTTTAGAAAGCCCTAAAATCAACTCAACTTCACCTTTTCCAATGTTTAATTCTTTTGCTATAGAAGAAGTATCCTTTCCTGATTTGTACAGTTCAATAATTGAATTATAGTATTTATTATTTAATACACCATGAACTTCTGACCCGTTTTCATTTTCTTTTATCTCATTGGAAAAGTCCTCAAGGGAATGTTGTTCAGTCACTACGTCTTTGGAAATTGCAAATTTTTTTTCTTTATCTTCAATCATTTGATATAAAAACAAGAGTTCTTTATGCTTTTTTTCCAATTCTGACTGAATATACGAAGAAAACTGATTGAGCTCTTTTAACATTTGATCAGCTTCATCAATTCTTTCTTTTAACTCTTTTTCAACTTTAATTTGCTGCTCAATCATCATTTGATTATAATTAGATTCTGATTTATCTTTCAGAAAAATCAATCCAATTATTAATACAATTGCTACAACAGATACAGCAAATAAAATCATTACAGTCACAATTTCCATCTGGGGCATTCTAAACACACCTCAATTTATATTCTGATATCTATTATGCTGCTACGATCAGACATATCTTCCTTTTTATTTTTATCTTTGTCTTGTTTTTTCTTTTTTGAATCACTCTTTTGATATTGGTTTTTATTCTGAGCATCTTTATTAACTGCATACTCAGGTTTATTGGAACTTTGAACTTTTTCCTTGTTTTGAGAGATCTGCTCTTCCATGAACTGAGCAAATTGTTGCTGCTCAGTTATTACGCGATGAGACTGATCTTGATACTGTTGTGAAATTTCTGGGGTCTTAGGAATCATAACCTGCATATCTAAAGGGCGAATGGACATATTTCGCTCCCCCCTTAAGCATAACTACTTGTTCTTATATCGGCCCTATCCTTGTATAACGTACAATATTTTAATTCTTCTCTGATATACATACAAGCTGTACCAATTGTAACTTTAACTCCGGGATGGATAATACCATAGGCCCGAACCTTTCCATCTTCTTTTTCCTCTAATTGTGGTTCAATTTCTGCAATTTCTCCCGTAATACTCTTCAGTCTGCTATTTAAAAATATTTTAGTACGAATGGATTTTTGCAACATATCTCTTTTTTCGTCAGTAAGTTTATTCGCTTCTTTCATTTTGTTTAATAATTCAATAACTTGGTCTGTTTTTATGATCTCTTTTTTTGTTTTTGCCAATTCATCTTTTAAATAACGGTATCTTTCTACCAAAGCTGGGTCTATTCCAACTTCTATTTCTGTTACAGTAGCCATATGTGAACCGATAACTTTGGCATCAACTTGTTTTCTCGCCCGAACAACGCCTCCAACGATTAACCCCTTTTTTCCTTCTACCTTAACTGTGCCACCGGATTTAATCTGGCTATGCATAATGGCTTCGCTACTAATATCACCTGCTGCTTCTACTGTGCTGTTTTCAATATACTTAGCAACGATATTGCCCATAGAACTTAAATAACCTTTGCTCATTCCCTGAATGCCTCTATGGAGAATAATATCCCCCTGAGCTTCAATACGAGCACCTTCAACAACTCCGTATACTTCAACGTTTCCACCGGCTACAATTGAAAAGCCAGTTACCACATTTCCTTTTACAATCACATTGCCTACAAAGTCAATGTTACCTACTTCATTGTCCACATTATTAGGAACTTCATATGTCTCATAAACATTTACAACATTATTGCTGTACACCACTTGACCATCAATAGATGCAATTAATTTAGTACCATCTTCTGAAATCTCAGTATTTTTCCCCCGAGGGAGTTTTGCATTTTTGCCTTTAATTGGAAGCAAATCTGTTCCCAATACATTTTTTCCTGGAACACCTTCAGTAGGAGGAATCAGTGTTACAAGAATCTGTCCCTTTGAAACATTTTCAATCAAATCTAAATTATAAAAATCAACACTTCCATCTTCTAAAATCTTAGGCTTAATTTCCTTATGTGCTCTAAAATGAAACTCTAATTTGGCATTATCTCCATTAATTGGTTTAATGCCTTGTGCAATGATATACTTGAAGTTTGGTTTCCTTTCATCTAATGCCTTTTGCAATTCTTCTTTCTCTATACCAAAAACTACACCCTTAGCTTCAATTTGTCTAAGAACGTCATCATATGAAAGAAGGACACCATTATTTTGAGGAGGAATAAAAGAAATTACTGCAAACATTTTATCTTTTGAAATCTCTACAAGAACTTGCTCGTTCACAGGTTCTACATCTTCATGTGAAGAAAGTAAAACTTCGATTTTTTCTTGAGATTTTACAGCATTAACTGCTTGCTTAATAGTCTCCAGATTATACTGCTTATAATTTCTTTGATTGAGACGCTTAACCACATCTTCTACAGTCACAAATTTTCCTTTTCCATGAGGTGCATAAACAACAAGATAAAGACCATCTTCCTTCATTTCAAAATCAAAGAAGCCATCATAATCCTGTTGGGGGTTTGGTGATAAACCCTCAAAATTTTGCATAATATTCCCTCCATTATAGCTAAAATAATTCAAAGAGAATGGACCTATACCTTCCTAATTTTCCTTTTAAACGAGTAATAGCTTTAGTATGAAGCTGTGATATCCTAGATTCTGAAACTCCCATAATTGCGCTTATCTCTTTTAAAGTTAGCTCTTCAAAGTAATAAAAAAATAAAATCTTCTGTTCTCTTTCAGGAAGTTTTTCAATAGCTTCTTTAAGAATCCTTTTTAGCTCTTGTTTTTCTATATAAGTTTCAGGTTGCTCAGCGCTTCTGGGAAAATCTGTATCCGCCCTTGGTTCATTATTCTGCTCGACATATTCTTCAAGCGAAATGAGAGAAAGTAAATTAATTTTTTTTAATGTCTCCTGCACTTCTTCTTTAGATATTCCAATTTTTTCAGCTAGTTCTTCATCTGTAGCACTTCTACCCAACTCTGTTTCCAGTTCCATGCAAATTTTTTCAATTTGCTTATATTTCTGTCTTAATGATCTAGGAACCCAATCTAATTTACGTATACTGTCTAATATTGCGCCTCTAATTCTAAGAGAAGCATATGTTTCAAATTTTACTCCTTTTGAAAGATCAAATTTATCAATTGCATCAATTAGTCCAAATATACCATAACTTATAAGATCCTCATACTCCACATTTTGACCTAAGTAAATATTCAATCTCCCTGCAACATATTTAACCAGAGGTGCATATTCAATAATTAGCTTTTCCTTTAAAGAAGGCTGATTCGTCTTCTCATATTGTTCCCATAACTCTTGGAGATTTTTTTCAGTCATATGATTCCTCCTGAAACGAATTTAACTTCAGCCGGCAATTAATCACAGGAACGCTTTTAATAAAAAATTAGTTTTGCGTGAGATCTTCGTCTAAAACCTCTTTAGGGTCATGATTTTCATCTGCATTCGGATCATGATCATGCTTTGTGCTTGAATAGACTTTTTCAATCATCAAACGTATAATAAAACCTATAACATAAAACACCAAAAGAGTTATAATAAGTTTTAAAACCATCGAATTAAGCGAATCCTTTTGAAAGAAACTTATTGCCCATATAATTATACCCATAAATAAAGGCAGAATAATATCCAACTTTTTAACCATATTTTATCCCTCATATTTGTTTTATTCCATGACCAATTGTTTTAATAACAAGTCTCCCATCTTCAGTGTACAGCTCAACGGTTCTTCCATAATTTTCTCCTGTGTCAGAAGCAATAATAGGTATTCCAAGTTTTGTCAAAATGGCTTGAGAAGCAGCTACATTTCTTGCACCAACTCGCATCAAATCACTGGATTGACTAAATGAAAACATTTGAGCTCCTCCAGCAAGCTTTGCAACTATTCTGTCTTTTCTAGCCCCTATATTAATCATATCTTCAATTAATTTAACAGTTGCTGTATCAGCGAATTTTGCAATATTTGAATTGTTCTTTATTTGTGTACTATCTGGAAGCATTATGTGAGCTAACCCCCCAATTTTTGCTACAGGATCATATAATGCAATTCCCACGCAAGATCCGAGCCCTAAAGTAGTTAAAATACCGGGGGATTTTGCTACATTTAGATCAGCCATTTTAACTTTGATAATTAAATTTGGATCCATCATAAACTAACCCCTAATGACGTCAAGATTTTTTCAAACGAATCTATATCAGGTATTAAGATAAAATACCCTGTGACATGGTCAATTCCTTCTGCAAATTCAGTTTCTATAAATAAAACTCTGTCTCCTACTTTTCCAAATTCAATTGCTGGAACACTTAATATAGCACCCGCCATATCAAAAGCCATCTGAGGAATGGATGAAATAATAGTCAATTTGGTTAATGCCGCCAATGAAGATAAATATGATCCAGTTAAAATATTACCAATTTCTTGAAGTGCTGAGATATCGAGTTCTGTAAATTCAGATATATCATGAATATCTCGTTCCATTAAAATATTAACCAGTATATGGGCAGATCTCTGTTCAAGCACGAACATCATCATACCACTAATATCTCCTGACACATCAAGTAAAATACCAACAACCAAGTTTTCTGGGCCTCCTAAAACATCCGCAACATTTTTAAGCTCTAAAATATTCACTTTAGGAACACCCATATCGATTTTTTTATTTAACATTTGAGCGAGTGCAGTCGTAGCATTACCTGCTCCAATATTGCCAATCTCTTTTAAAACATCCAGATGTAACGTATTTAACATGTCAATATCGATACCTGGCATTTTTTCACTCCTTCAAATAATGATAGATTTCCAATAAGAGTAAAATAATACTCAAATCGGAAATCTTTTAAGAATAAATATAATATGGATTACATATTGGAATCAATAATATTCTTTAAATTTAATAAGGTAACAATATGATCATTTACTTTACCTACACCTTGAATATAATTAAAGTTAATATCTGATGTAAAGCCTTGAACATTTTCGATCGCTTGAGAAGAAATTTGCAGCACTTCTTTTACCTGGTCAACAATCATTCCAATCTTGCTGTCTTCTATTTCAACAATAATAATTCTTGTTTCATCATTATAGTCATCCTCTTGCAAACCAAATTTACTTCTTAAACTCATTACTGGAATAATTTCCCCTCGAAGATTAATTACTCCTTTTATAAAATAAGGGGACTTTGGAACTCTTGTAATATTTTGTATTCTTTCAATGATTTGAACCTTTTGTATGTCAATACCATATTCTTCATTGCCCAACTTAAATACTACATATTGCTTAGATTCTGAATTAGAAATATTCTCCATAGTATCGCCCCCGTCTATACTAGTGTATTAATATCTAAAATAAGAGCTACTTCTCCATCCCCTAAGATAGTCGCACCGGCAATCATTCGAATACCGCTAAGATATTTACCCAGGGATTTAATTACAATTTCTTGTTGACCAATCAAACCATCAACTACAAAACCTGCTTGTTTCTCTCCTTTTTTAACAATAACAACTGTAATAACATCTGTCTGATTTTGATTTGGCACATCCAAAACTTTATCCAAGCGAACAATAGGTATAACTTGATTTCTTAAAACAATAACCTCTTGCTTTTGCACATATTGTATGTCAGTAACTTTTACATCTTCTATATTTTGAATTGTATTAAGTGGAATAGCATATTTTTCTTCCCCTACTTTAACCATAAGAGCTTGAATAATTGCCAAAGTAAGTGGAAGAGTAACAATAAACTTACTTCCTTTCCCTAAAGTAGTTTTAACTTCAATGTCTCCACCCAATGCTTCGATTTTTGTTTTAACTACATCTAACCCTACGCCTCTTCCTGAAACATCAGAAATCGTTTCTGAAGTACTAAAACTAGGCTTGAATAATAATTCAATGATTTCTTGCTCAGATAAATTAGCAGCTAATTCTGGAGTAATAACTCCTTTCTCAATCGCCTTATCTCTAACCTTTCTAGTGTCTATACCATTACCATCATCTTCTACTTCAATGACTACATTATTTCCATCTTGATAAGCACGTAAATAAATATGACCGGTTTTTTCTTTTCCTTTGCGTATACGCTCTTCAGTTGTCTCCAAGCCATGATCAGCAGCATTTCTGAGCAAATGAATCAAAGGATCTCCTATTTCATCAATTACTGTTCTGTCTAACTCTGTTTCCTCTCCTGACATAGTAAGCTCAATATCCTTATTCAACTTTCTAGATAAATCTCTGATCATTCTTGGAAAACGATTAAATACTCTTTCTACAGGAACCATTCTTACCTTCATAACAGCATCATGGATATTGGTTGTAATTCGTTCTAAATATTCTACTGCTTCATTGTAATTCTGGCTATTATTTTCTCCTTCAATTCCTTCAAGTCTTGTCTTTACTATGATGAGCTCGCTGACTAGATTCATTAAAGTATCCAGTCGATCTATATCTACACGAACAGTTTTCCCTGCTTTTGGCTTTGACTTTGAAGCAGCATCTTTTGAAACATCATTGCTCTCTTCATATGTAGTGTTTTGAATTATATCCTCTGATGAAAGACTTTCATGTATTCTAGAACTTGTGTAGTCGCTTGAATAATCTGTTGAACTAGAAAGAATGTTATTTTGTGATGTAACATCTTTTATAATAATTTCCTCAACTTCAGCGATACTAAGCAAACCTTTTTTCAATACTTCTTTTGATTCTTTTGAAATCACTACTACAGTAAATTCAAAATCAAACTTTTCATCTTCTATATCCTCAACTTTAGGTATAGCCTTTATGATTTCACCATAGTTCTCCAATGTTCTGAATACAATAAATGCACGGGCAGATTTTAAAACACAACTCTTATTAAGATGAATATTTATTTCATATACATTAAAATTCTTTGAAATAGCAGTCTTTACTGCATTATTTTCAAACTCACTTAATTCAATAGTTGAAATATCTGAATTGGAAGATTGAGCAACTGTTTCTGAATGAGATTCAACTGTGTTCTCTTTCTTTTCACTTTCGTCTTCATCTTTTTCTGAATTGCCTGATAATATTTCTCCTAATTCTTTTAGGATATCGTTATACTCTTCTTGTCCTTCGCTTCCAGTATTTGTTATTTCATTGACGTAATTATCTAATGCATCCAAACATTTAAATAGAGTATCGAGCAAATTCGAATTTGCTCTAATATGTCCATTTCGTATTTCTGAAAGTACATTCTCCATATTATGCGTTAATTTTTGCATCTTTGTAAATCCCATAGTACCCGACATACCCTTTAAAGTATGTGCTACACGGAATATTTCATTTAAAATCGCCATATTTTCAGGCTCATTTTCAAGTTGAAGTAAATTCTCATTCAATCCTTGAAGATGTTCCTTTGATTCTTCGATAAATATTTCTAAATATTGGCTCATGTCCATACTAAAGCACCTCCACCGCTTTAACTATTTCTTTAGCAATCCGTTGTATAGGTACAACAACATCAGCAATTCCTGATTCAACGACAGCTTTAGGCATTCCATAAACAACACAGGTTTTTTCATCCTGAGCAATGATATAAGCATTATTTTTCACTTTAAGATTTTTCATACCTTCACATCCATCTGAACCCATTCCAGTCATAATGACACCAATTATATTATCTAGATTAGTCTCTGATAAAGAATTTAACATGACATTAACAGATGGTCGATGACCTCCCACAGCAGGACTACTGGATAATCTAATCCAATAATCAGATGAATTACTTGACTTTTCAATTAAAATATGGTAATCACCAGGTGCAATATATGCAACTCCTGGCCGCAAAATATCCTTATCTTCTGCTTCTTTAACTGTAATTTCGCTTAAAGTATTTAATCTTTCAGCAAGTGATTTAGTAAAACCCGGAGGCATATGCTGAACAATTACATAACATGCCGGCAATTCCTTGGGAAGATAAGGTAACACCTCTTGTAAAGCTCTTGGCCCTCCAGTAGAAGTGCCTATTGCAACAATCTTCTTCACGTTTGAACTAGGAGACGAAAATACTCTTTTTACAGTATGCTTCTCAATCTTTTTTTCATTTCTAGTAGGAAAATTGTGTATTTTTGAAGCAAGAAAGATTTTTTCCAAGATGTGTGTTTTAATTTCCTCTTCATTCATTTTAAAAATGTTTTTAGGCTTAGTAATAAAGTCAACTGCTCCTAATCCTAATGCCTGAATAGTTGTATCTGCCCCCTCTTTTGTTAAAGCACTGATTACTATAACTGGTTTGGGATTTGTTTTCATTAAGACATTCAGCATCTCTAATCCATTCATAGAAGGCATTTCTACATCAAGTGTAATCACATCCGGATCCAACTCTTGAGTTTTCTTAAGACCTTCTTCGCCATTATTTGCAGTTCCCACTACAATAAACCTATGGTCACTATTAATTATATCAGAAATCACTCTTCTCATAAAAGCAGAATCATCAATAACCAATACTTTTTTCTTTTCAAGCATTGCAATCACAATCCTTTATATTGTCTGACTTGTTTTCTCTGCTGCATAAAAATATACTGTATTATAGCATCTTGGTCATTTTTTTTGATATCATCAAACAAGACTCTATGTTGATATTTGTAGAGTTCTGTATTCGAATCTTCTTTTATCAATATTTTGCCGGATAAAAGTATTTCTTCTGCTTCTAGAGGAATTCTCATCACAAGATTTTCTTTTGTATTTAATTGTGAATTTGTAATAAATCGTATGCCTCCGCCGCTAATATCTTTTATAATTCCCGATTCCCAAAGGTCTCCTACTTGAAATTGAAATGGAATAACACATTCAAATCTAAAAAATTCCCTTCTTTGAAATTTTTCGAAGGGTGTTACCAAATCAACTTCCAACATTTCAATTAAGCCTTTTCTAAAAGATTTTTTAACGACACCATTACATCTGTAATATCCATTAGTCGCATATATAACCAAATTGTATTGATTATTAATCTTTAGACGTACAATTTTTCCACCTGATATAGGTGCCGCGATAATTAAAGTTTTATCATCAACGCATTCTTCTATCTGACTAATAAAACTTCGAGATAAATTCTTGTCTAATAAACTATGACGTATGATCTCAACTTTCAGTCCTGGTACTATCGGTTCATTCATTGCTGTCCTCCTCATTGAAGATTATTTGAATTTAAGAATTAAATATATTCATTAGACGTTTGACAAATGAGGTAAATCCCGAACCTGTTTTGTCCACACTGTCAATATTTGCAATTTTATTGGAAACGTCTTCAAATGCTCTGCTTACTTCACTTTTGGGAAAACTTATAGAAACTGGTTCTTGTAATTTAACTGACTTAACTAATGCTCTATCATATGGAATGTATCCTAGCTCCTCTATCTCTATGCCTAAGAAACGCTTGGATACTTGTTTCAATTTTAAGTATATTTCTTTTCCTTCTTCTTCATCATCTACTCTATTTACTAAGAGCTTAATATTGGGAATAGATTTGCTATTTTGAATAGACAATGTCTTAACAAGTGCATAAGCATCTGTAATAGAAGTGGGTTCTGGTGTCGTCACTAAAATAATTTCATCCGCTGCTCTCGAGAAAGATAATACAGGATCTGTTAAACCAGCTCCTGTATCGATTAATATAAAATCAGCCATTTTATCGAGAAGATATAAGTTTTTAATAAAATATGATAACTGACTCTCATTAAGCCGAATCAAATCCTGTACCCCTGATCCTCCAGAAATAAATTTAATATTCAAGGGGCCTTCAGTCATAACATCTGTGATTACCTTCTTACCATTCATAACATCACTAATAGTGTATTGAGGAACAATACCAAGAATGACTTCTATATTAGCTAACCCAAAATCTGCATCGATTATTACAACCTTTTTTCCAATTTTTCTCAATTGTACTGCCAAGTTAACTGCAACATTACTCTTTCCGACTCCCCCTTTTCCACTTGTAATTGTTATTACTCTCGCTGAACGCGCCTTTGAAACCTCATTTTTAAACTGATTATTGCCGTGTATAATTTTTCTTAGATTTTCTGCTTGATCAATCATTCTTCCATACTCCCTAATAAGGCTTTTGTTATCTTTTCCGGACTCATCAATTCAATATCATCTGGAACATTTTGGCCAAATGTAATATAGGATAGAGGCTTTTGTGTAAAATAGCGTACATTTAGAATTGCCCCAAGAGCAGTTGTCTCATCAATTTTCGTGAAGATAATACGATAATCAGTAACTGGGGAATATTTATTAATTATATGAAGCATATCCTTATATTTTGTTGTTGCACTCAAAACTAAAAATACTTCTTTCTCATCTATTGTCGACAAGAGATGATTTAATTCCTGAAATTGCTGAAAGTTTTTATGAGATCTTCCTGCAGTATCAACAAATATAATATCTCGATTCTTCATTTTATCCAATGTTTCTGTTAATTCTTCTGGAGAATAAATTACTTCTACTGGAACATTAATTATCTCTGCATAGGTTTTAAGCTGTTCCACAGCAGCTATACGATACGTATCTGCAGTAATTAACCCTACTTTTTTTTGCATATTGAGCGCAAAATGAGCCGTGATCTTCGCAATTGTTGTAGTCTTCCCTACTCCAGTAGGTCCAATAAAAAAAACAACTTTTGGAGTAGTATTATTAATTTCAATAGGAATTGGTTTTCCCAGGATTTGCATAATTCGATTATATACAATTCCGACTAAATCATTAATATTATTTGATTGGAGTTCTTCTGTTTGATCTAAATCTTTTAATATAATTTCCGCAATTTCAGGAAGTACCTCATTTTTGATTAAGCTGTCATAAAAAAGCTGTAAAATAGTACTATTATATTTTCTACTTTTATCGTTATGGTCTATAATTCGGATTTGACTTTCAGTGCTTACCTTTTCCATTACTTTTGTTAGCAATCCTTCAAGATTGTCTAATTTAGTCTCCAAACTTTTTATTGTTTTCTTTTGCTCGTCTATCACTTGCAGAGATGTACTTAAATCAGAATGAGCAACATCATTTTCTTTGATTGAGTCAGTGCTATTATAATGAGTTGTTTTCTTCTCATTTTGATGTTGAGTTTTAGTAAATTGATCATCCAAAGCAGCCGTTACTTCTACTATAGGACGCCTAAATAATTTGAAAATCCCTTTAGGACTAATCTTTTTAATATTTAAAACTAAGGCATCCTTACCTAAATCATTTTTTACTTTTTCAATTGCCTCATATTCCGTTCTAGCTTCATATTTTCTTATCTTCACGTCAAACTCACCATCCCAATAGATTGCACTTCAATATTGGAATCAACTTCATTGTATGATAATACCACTAAATCAGGTGCAATCTGCTCAGTTAGTTTCTTGAAGTAAATTCTTACAATAGGTGATGTTAGTAAAATTGGCTGCTGCCCTATAGAATTAAAACGATTGATTTCACGGGTTAATTTTTCAAAAATCTGTTGAGTCGTCTGTGGATCCAAGGCTAAATAAGAACCTTGTTCCGACTGTTGTACAGCATCCATAACTTTTTGCTCTAACGATGGATCTAATGTAATAACATTATTTGCTTTCTGATTTAAAAACTTTTTAGAAATTGCCCTTCCAAGGCTTTGTCGAACATATTCAGTTAGCAAATCTGTATCTCTAGTTACTGTCCCATAATCCGCTAAAGTTTCAAATATTGTAACCAAATCTCTTATTGATACAGATTCTTTAAGTAAATTAGCCAAAACCTTTTGAATTTCTCCTATTCCTAAAATTTTCGGCACTAATTCATCAATAAGAGCAGGATGTTTTTCTTTAACATTATTGATAAGCGTTTGGACATCTTGTCTACTCAGTAATTCATGTAAATGCTTTTTGATGACTTCCGTTAAATGTGTAGCAATAATTGAAGGCGGGTCCACAACAGTATATCCCAGCATTTCTGCTTTTTCCCTTTGACTTTCTGATATCCACAAAGCAGGTAATCCAAAAGCAGGTTCAATGGTTTCTATTCCATCTATTTCCTCTTCAACATAACCAGGATTCATAGCCATATAATGATCAAACAGAATTTCGCCTTGAGCGACTTCAACGCCTTTTATTTTTATAATATATTGATTAGGACTTAGCTGAATATTATCCCTCAAACGTATGATCGGAACGATTGCACCCAGCTCTAATGCAATTTGTCTCCTGATCATTACAACCCTATCAAGTAAATCTCCACCTTGATTCACATCGGCAAGGGGAATAATCCCATATCCAAATTCTAATTCTATAGGATCAACTTGAAGGAGAGAAACAACATTTTCAGGTCTTCTTACTTCTTCAGCTTCTATGTCCTCAGTTGAAACTTCTTCACTAATTGTTTGGAGTTTAATATTTTTTTCAATGGAATTAGCCCCTGCAATAAGCAATATCCCTACTGGAACCATTATATACCAGGGTAATGGTGTTGTAATTCCTAAAACAATTAACGTTCCTCCTGCAATTTGAAATACCATAGGGGTACTTCCAAGTTGTTTAAATAAATCACTACTCATCTCAGATTCAGTAGCTGTTTTAGTTACGAGTATTCCGGTAGCTGTCGAGATCAAAAGTGATGGTATCTGGCTTACTAACCCATCACCTATTGTTAAAATAGTATATACTTGAAGTGCTTCGGAAAGAGGCATCGGTTTTCCTGTTGTAATTCCTGTAGTTCCTAAAATAAGTCCTCCAATAATATTAATAAAGGTAATAATAATTCCGGCAATGGCATCATTTTTTACAAACTTACTGGCACCATCCATCGCACCATAGAATTGAGCTTCTTCCTGTATTTTCTTTCTTCTAGCTTTTGCCTCTGCTTCGTCAATTAGTCCAGTATTTAAATCCGCATCTATAGCCATCTGTTTTCCTGGCATTGCGTCTAAAGTAAATCTTGCAGATACTTCCGCTACACGCTCCGCTCCTTTAGTGATAACCAAAAATTGAATAATAACAATAATGATAAATACAACTGCACCAAGGACTATATTTCCACCCGCAACGAAACTTCCGAATGCATTAACGACTTCACCGGCATATCCTTCTCCTAAAATTGATCTTGTAGAAGAAATATTTAAAGCTAATCTAAACAAAGTTGTGATCAGCAAAATGGATGGAAACATTGACATATCAGTGGCTTCTTTAGAAAACAACGTATTAAGAAGAATAATCAGTGCCACAGCAATATTAATCGTAAAAAATATATCTAAAACCCACTGGGGAAGTGGTATAATAATCATCATAATAATTGATATAACAAATGCTCCTAGAAACATATTTCCAGATTTCACGCAAAAGCCTCCCTCAACATCCATGAAAATAGCGTATAATTAAAAGATGTATTCATTCTAGCAAACTATTTATTATTTTTCAAACTATACACAAATGCCAATACTTCTGCAACAGCTTGATACAACTCAGGTGGAATCTCTTTCCCAATATCTACCGTTTGATACAGTGCTCTTGCAAGCGGTTTATTTTCTACTATCTCTATATTATTTTCTCCTGCTATAGTCTTGATCCTTAACGCTAAATAATCTACACCTTTTGCTATTACAATCGGTGCAGAAGCAATATTAGAATCATATTGTATAGCTACAGCATAATGAGTCGGATTTGTTATAACAACATCGGCTTTTGGTATTTCTTGCATCATTCGCCTCAAAGAAATTTCTCGCATTTTCTGCCTAATTTTACTTTTTATTTCAGGATTTCCTTCCGTCATTTTATATTCATCTTTTACTTCTTCTTTAGTCATTTTTAAATTCTGCTCATGCTCATATCTTTGAAAAGCATAATCTGCTGTAGCAATAAATATAAAAAACATACCTACTTTAACGCCCATGTCGACAATGACTTTTCCAATGTATTGAACCATTTGTAATAATTCCATATCCATCAAAAGAACAATATTATCTACCTCTTTAATAACCGAACTGTAAATCACAGCGCTAAGAATTGCAACTTTCACTATAGATTTTAATAATTCTACTATAGAATGCTTTGAAAATAACCTGCCAAAACCCGATATAGGATTTAATCTGGCAAATTTAGGTCGCAGAGGTTTAAATGTAGGATGCCAGCCTACCTGAACATAACTAATGGTAATTCCTACAGTCAATGCAACTGCAAATAATGGAGCTACAATAATAATAATTTCTAATAATACATGCGGCACAAATTCTAGGATATAGGTGTTGGTAAAAATATTATCCAATTCCGGCAATAAAATATAAGTGTTTTCAAAAATTGAAGTAAATCTTCCGTAAATATATGGTCCGAATATTTCAAGAGATGAGAACATCAATATAAGCAGAAAAGCCGTATTAATCTCCATACTTTTAACTACTTGCCCTTCTTCTCTTGCTTTACTACGTTTTCTTGGAGTAGGCTTTTCTGTTTTTCCATCTTTATCTGCAAAAAACTGCAAATCATATCTTACTAATTCCGATGGTCCAACGATATTAAATTCTTCTGTCATGGAATCATTCCCTTAATGATGAAAAATAACTTTTCAAACAATTCCTTTGAAACATAATTATAAATCATAGTAAATAACGGCATTACTACCACTAAGCATGCCAAACCTAAAATCAACTTTAGAGGCAACCCAATAACAAACATATTCATCTGAGGAGCTGTTCTAGCCAATATTCCTAACGCAAAATCGAGAATTAAAATAGCTCCTATAATCGGAGACGCAACTTTAATGGAAATAATAAAAATATCAGACAGAATAACAATATAATGTCCCAATAATTCACTGTTAAATACTGCTTGACCAATAGGCAACACTTGATAACTATAGAATAATGCCTGAATGATTTTGTGATGACCATTAGTTACCAAAAGTATTGTCAAAACCATAAAATAATAAAGATTACCAGTAATAGGTACTTGTATGTTGCTTAGAGGGTCTAAGACACTGATCATTGAAAACCCTATTTGATAGTCTATTAATTGTCCCGCTAAGTAAAAGATAGTCAAAATGATATAGACTAAAAATCCAAATATGGCTCCTACAGTTAATTCTTTTAATACAAGAAGTACATATCCTAAAATCGTATCCTCATAAGTCACTGTCATGGTAGGTATTGTAGAAAGTACAATAGTACTGACAATAAATGAAAACCCTATTTTTGCATAAGTAGGAGCATTTCTACCTCCAAAAATAGGAGATGTAGCAAAAAAGCCTAAAAATCTGACAAAAACCAATATAAGAATATCTATTCTTAAAAATACATTGCTCATTAAAAAATCCATCGTTCATTTTCCTTTAACGAATGTACATATTCATATTTGTATATAAATTATTTATATATTCTAATAAAGTTGTAAGCATCCAAGGACCAAAGATCAAAATAGCCACAAATACTGCAAGGATTTTTGGAATAAAAGCCAATGTCGATTCCTGAATAGATGTAACCGTTTGAAATATGCTTACAATTAATCCTACAGTTAAACCCATTAAAAGCATAGGAGCTGACACTTTTATAACAACAAGCAAAGCATCCCGTGCCAAATCTATAACCATCTGCTCCATAAGGTTTTCCACCTCTTATTCTACCTAAAAGTTTGAACAAGCTGTCCTATAACTAAATTCCATCCATCTACCATAACAAATAACAATATTTTGAAAGGAAGCGAAATCATAACAGGAGGAAGCATCATCATTCCCATTGACATTAATGTAGAAGCGACAACCATATCAATAACAATAAAAGGAATGTATAATAAAAAACCAATCATAAATCCTGTTTTTAATTCACTAATGATAAATGCAGGAATTAATACTCTTGAAGGAATTTGATCTGTAATACTTACATCATCAGTATTTTCAATAGGATCCATTTGAGCTATTCCCATAAATAAGTTCAGATCGCTATTTCTCACTTGTCTGAACATGAAATTTCTTATGGGTTTCATGGCATTTTCAATAGCTTCCTCCTGAGATATTTGTCCTGCTGTATAAGGTTTTAGAGCTTGCTCATTAATTTCTGAAAAAGTAGGACCCATAATGAATAATGTTAAAAATAAAGCGAGTCCAATAAGAACTTGATTGGGCGGAGTCTGCTGAGTACCTAATGCAGAACGTAAGAAATGTAACGCTATAACAATTCTTGTAAATGACGTCATCATAATTAATATAGAAGGTGCCAATGAGAGTATTGTGAGGATAAATAGAATTTGCAAGCTGGTAACGACCTCTTGTGGATTTTCTGCAGCTTCTATATTAATACCAATCTGAGGTATTGGCAAAGTTACATTGTCTACTGGTTCTGCATAAACTTCAAACCCAAAAAATAATTGCATAAATAAAGTAATTATTATTCCAAATACTAAAAATTTAAAATTTTTCCTTGTTTTCATCATGATTCTCTCCACCAGAACTTATGTCCTTACTCTGTGAATCTCTGTCCAACTTTTTAATCCATTGCTTCAAATAAGAATCAAATTTAATTTGTGACGATTTTTTAATTTGAATAGCTTCTTTTTCAATTTCTGCTAAATATGCAATATGATCCTTTGAAATACCAATTAAGTAAATATGATTTCCTACTTGAATTAACTGAAGCATCTTCTGAGGACCGATCACCACAGATTCTATTACTTTTATGTTACTTCCTTGGTAATTCTGATATTGAAACCTGCCAAGCCATCTCGTAACATAATATGCACCAAACAAAATCAAAGCAAATAGGAATATTAGGAAAAAAAACTGGCCTAACATATTAAACCAGTTTATATTCGTCTGACCTCCAGTATTAGAAATATTGCTATTCTGAAACAATAGGAACGAAAAAGAAATATCAAGTTGAACGTTCATCTTATCCAATAACCTTCTTTACAGCTTCAACCACACGATCTGCTTGGAATGGTTTAACTATAAAGTCTTTTGCTCCAGCTTGGATTGACTCAATTACCATCGCTTGTTGTCCCATTGCTGAACACATGATAATTGTTGCATTGCCATCTATTTTTTTAATCTCCCTAACCGCTTGAATACCATCCATTTCAGGCATTGTTATATCCATAATTACTAAATCAGGGGATAATTCTTTAAATTTTTCTACTGCTTTAGCTCCATTTTCAGCTTCAGCCGCAATTTCATATCCGTTTTTGGTTAAAATGTCTTTAATCATCATTCTCATAAAAGCTGCGTCATCAACGATTAAAATCTTTTTTGCCATTAAATACCCTCTCCTTTGAATGATTATTGAAAATATCTAGCTGTTTAACTTATAGGTATTATAATATATTTTTTTTATAATTTCTATGCCAAAAGTAATAAAATTTGCCTTAGTACATTATTATATCCTATTTTCGGGATTAGTGATTTCAGTAATTCTAATTCCGAAATTTTCATCAATCACAACAACTTCACCTTTAGCAACAAATTTTCCATTAACCAGAATATCTATAGGCTCACCAGCCAATTTATCTAGCTCAATAATAGTTCCCGGACTAAATTCAAGGATTTCCTTAATTAATTTATGTGTTCTTCCTAATTCAACAGTTACTTCTAAAGGTACATCCATGATAATATCAATATTTTCTTTTTGTCTCATAACTGCAGCAACATCAAAACTCTGAAACTCTGCTGGATGTACATTAACACTTTGTTGGTAAGAATTTTGAGGCATCATTTGTGGTTGTTGTGTAGGAGGTATTTGATAGCCCATATTATTTGGTTGAGTGTACTGAGTGTATTGACCATAGGATAAATTCGGTTGCGGATTATTAAACATCATTCCCTCTTGTTGTATTGGTGTAGTGCCTGAATTTGAATTAACCGGTTGTTCCACGTTTTTAGGCTGCTGAGATTGTTTTTCCTCAGAATGGATCAAATTCCTTACTAAGTCTTTTGCAAAATCAACAGGAAGAATTTGCATAATTTCACTATCAATTAAATTGCCTATTTCCATCTTAAAGGCTATTCTTACAACACCTTCTTCACCAAACCCAAAACTATCTACCATATTGCCATCTTGTAGATTTACAACGAATGCATGGGGTGGATTAATGTCAATTTTTTTATTAAACATAGACGACATAGAAGTAGCTGCAGAACCAACCATTTGATTCATTGCTTCACTAATAGCACTTAAATGAAGTTCAGTCAATTCTCCTTGTACATTGGTTCCATCTCCGCCCATCATAAGATCAGCAATAACCTTAACATCATCCTCTTTTAAGATGAGTAAATTACTTCCCTTCAGTCCTTCTTTATATTCAACATTAATTGCTACGAAAGGTTTAACATACTCTGTAGATAACTCACTCCAAGTCACAACCTTTACTTTTGGAGTTGTAATGGTTACCTTTTGATTTAACAATGTAAACAATGTTGTAGCAGCAGTTCCCATACTTATATTGCCTATTTCACCTAATGCATCTTTTTCATCATCAGTAAGGATATCTTTAACTATGCCATATGCATCATTGGATTCACTTAAATCTGCATCAGTTCCTCCCAACAATGCATCGATTTCTGCTTGCGAAAGCATATCTCCCATTACTCATCCTCCTTCCTCTCAATTGAAGTAATTTGAATTGCATTTCTATTTTTGAAGATTCCCGGTTTAGCACGAAATTTTAAAAGATTGCCAACCATAACATCTAGATCGGAATTTGTATATGAATCCAATTTTATAACATCACCAACTTGGAGATTAATAAATTCTCCAACGGTTATATAGGTTTTTCCTAATACGGCTTTCACGGGAATTTTTGCGATTTCTAACCTTCTTTCTAAATACTTTCTATAGGTTACATTATCATCTTGTTCAACAGTTGTGAACCAATATTTGGTATTAAGCCTATCCATTATAGGTTCAATAACCAAATGCGGTATACAAATATTCATCATCCCTTCAACTTCGCCAATTTTCATATTCAAAGTTACAAGGGCAATCATTTCATTCGGAGATATAATTTGTGCAAATTGAGAATTTGTCTCAATTTTCTCTAATCTTGGATTGATTGCAATAACATTTTCCCATGGCTCTCGTAATAAGTTCACCAATTGAGCAACAATTCTTTCTAGTAGGATTCTCTCTATCTCTGTAAACTCCCTTATTTTATCAATCATTGAACCCATACCGCCTAAAATTCTATCTATGATGCAATATCCTAAATTAGGAGAGAGTTCAAGTAAAATTGATCCTTTTAAAGGCGAAAAGTCTACACTGGACAATATGACCGGATTCGCTAAAGAATTACTAAATTCATAATATGTGACTGCTTCTGCATTCACAACATCTATTTGAGTTGGAGTGCGTAAATAGCCGGATAAATACGTTGATACAATTCGAGAGTAATTATCAAAAATAATTTCCAAAGTTCTCAATTGTTCCTTCGCAAATTTCGAAGGCCTGGCAAAATCATATTTTTTTATATGCTTTTCCCGGTCAGTGGTTTGAATATTTGAAACATCTAACTCTCCTGTATTCAAAGCCTTCAGCAGCTCATCTATTTCACTTTGCGATAGAACTTCACCCATTTAACCACCTCCCATAGTCTATTCTAACATATCTTGCAAAGCTATTGTACAAAAAATTCTCCAAAGTAAATATCTACTATCGTATCTGTTTGAAATTCGTTTTTGATCTCATTTAATATTTCTTTTCCAATTAATTCTTGTACATTTGGCTCCTGCATTTCTTCATATGTTGAATTACGGATGACATTAATAATAATATGCCTTAAAATATCCATTTTCCCGCTTAACTCTTCATTTAAAGATTTATAATCTTTTTGGCTGCGATCTAAAGCTAATCCGACTGATAGACGAAGTATATGCTTTTCATCGCTATCTTTATCACTAATCAAGTTAGCAGTTATAGGATCACTAATAGACAAAATAGTGATATCTTTCGGATCTACTTTTCTCTCTTCTGCAATCGATACACTCTGTTGACTTGATTCAGCAAGTGACTTGAGTGACTTTAGTGTAAAAGACAATGCAACAGAAACAGCAATTACAGCTGCAAATAAGACACCGATAACAGAATAAATAAATATTTTGCTTTTTTCCATTGTATTTCCCCCTTTAAGCATTACTGATTAATAGCTGCATTTGATGCGTACTCGCTCAAAATTTTAATTTCTACTCTTCTATTTTTTGCTCTCCCCTCTGCAGTAGAATTATCGGCGATAGGGGAATACTCTCCAAAACCTTCGGTTGAAAACTGTTTAGGATCAAAAGATAGCTCATTGATATAATACTTTGCAACTGCAATAGCTCTTGCTGCTGATAATTCCCAATTGCTCGGAAATTGAACAGTACGGATTGGCACATTATCTGTGTGACCTTCAAACCGAATCCTATTATTAGGATATTTTGCAAGCTGGATACCTATTTTATCTAATATCTCAATAGCCTCTGGTTTTAACTCCGCTTTACCAGTATCAAAAAGGACACCATCTTTAAAAGTTAAAGTTACATAATTATCTCCCAATTTTGCATCCACTTTTTCTGTCAAATGATTTTCTTTAATATACTTTTCCATATCTGAATGCATCTTTTTTAGTTCCTCAAGACTCTTTAAATCCATTTGGTCAGTAGTTTCTGAAAAATATTTCTCTAAATCCGGCAATTGGTTGATTCCATTTCCAATTTCACTGCCATCACCTATAACAGAACTTCCTCCCGATAAGATTCCAACAGAACCTTCCAATGAATTAATGAAACCTCTGAATTTTTCAGCATCTACAGTTGACATTGAAAAAAGAAGAACAAAGAAAGTAAGGAGCAAAGTAACCATATCTCCATAAGTATTCATCCACTCCGGTGCACCTTGTTTTACTTCTTCTTCTTGTTTTCTCCTAGACATTTTATTCACCCGCCTTTGCTTCCCCTTCATCTTTTTCATTTACAGTATCACGTAAGGTTGGTGATAAGAATGCTTTCAGTTTTTCTTCAATGATTCTTGGATTCTCCCCTGCTTGGATGGAAAGGAGTCCTTCAATCATAACTTCTTTTAACAATACTTCTTCACTGCTTCTGATCTTTAATTTATTAGCAATTGGAGTGGATATGAAATTAGCTAAAACTGAACCATAAAAAGTTGTTACTAATGCAACTGCCATTGAAGGTCCAATTGAGGAGGGGTCATTTAATTGGTCAAGCATGTTTATAAGACCAATCAATGTTCCAATCATTCCCCAAGCAGGCCCAAGACTAGCAACCGTCTCCCAAAAACCTTGAACTTCTTTATGGCGTCCTTCAACAAAAGCTAATTCTGTCTCCAAAATATTTCTAACTAATTCAGGATCAGTACCATCTACAATTAATAATATACCTTTTTGTAAAAATTTATCTTCCATAGACTGAGCTGCTTCTTCCAAAGCAAGCAGTCCTTCTTTTCGGGCGATATTTGCTAAATCAATAATCTTTTGAATGATATTTCCAGTATCAAACTCCTGAGTTTTAAAAACTAAACGTGCTGATTTTAATGAATTTAAAAATTTATTTAAAGGGTAAGAAATTAAAACAGATGCAAAAGTACCCCCTATTGTAATCATTACAGAAGGAAGATCAAAAAATAAACCTAATCTTCCATTAATCATTATTGATGTTATAACAAATACAATTCCACATATAAATCCAATTATGGTTGAAATATCCAACAACTCCACCTCACTCTGCTAGATGATCTATTCGACTGTAAATTTTTCGCTTATATTGTATCACAGTGCCGATAATTTCATCAATTGTCTCTTTTACCACAATTTTGCGCCCTGTTGTCATAGTAATTACCGTATCTGGAGTTTCTTCCACAAACTCGATTAACTCTGCATTGATTACGATCTGAGTATCATTTAATCTTGTTACTTTAATCATTTATAATCCCGCCTTTTATGACATAAATTTGAAATTCTATTGTAAAAAGGCATAATAAATTTCCACACACTTTAAGTCTTTAAGACTTAAAGTGTGTGAACTTTATTTTAACGTTTTAAATTAACTAACTCTTGAAGCATTTCATCTGAAGCAGTAATAATTCTTGAGTTAGCCTGGAAGCCCCTTTGAGTAGTAATCATTTCTGTAAATTCTTTAGAAAGATCCACATTCGACATCTCAAGTACTCCTCCTAGAAGTACAGGTTCTTCTCCGATTCCATCAAACTCACCAGAGTTGGCAGTAGCAGCAAAAAGATTATCTCCAACTTTTTCAAGTCCAGCAGGATTTCTAAAGGTTGCAACAACTACCTGTCCTAATATTTTTTGTTGTCCGTTACTGTATTGCCCTATGATAATTCCATCAGAACCTATACTGTATCCATTAAGTTTGCCCGCTGCACGGCCAGCACCTAATCCATTAGAATCTCCCATAAGAGGATCAATATCTGTTTTTTGGTTATATTGTGTTAAACCTGTAACATTTACTGTAAGTGGTCCAATAGTAGATTTTATAGGTGTTCCACTTACAAGGTCAGTAGTTGATGATAAATCAAATGCATTGCCACCAGCATTGGCTATTGTAAATATTCCTTGCCCTGTGGAATTTGCCGCATCAAAATTCCCTTTGGAATCAAATGCAATTTCTATAGTACTTCCTCCAGTAGGACCTTTTAAAGTATATTTTTGCCCATTAGTATCTACTATTTCTAAATCTTCAGGAATCTGCAATTCCCATTTTGCGGAAGTTGAATTATATGCTATTTCAAAATTACCACTATAAAGATTTCCTAAACTATCATAGAATTGAAGTTCAACAGAAACTGGTTCATTTCTGTTTGCTGTACTAATATTTCCTTCAAGACGAAGATGTGTTGTAGCTTCCGGAGCTGCACTTAGGTTTTCAGGTTTATCTAATTTTAAATCCACTACATTTCCTCTTTGAATTGCTGTTCCATCACTTGTTGCAGGCCATCCTTTAACTTTCATACCATTAGGAATAACTAAGTTTCCATCATCATCCTTACGAAGAGCACCAGCTCTTGTAAAATATGTTCCACTTTCATCGCCAACTACAAAGAATCCGTCGCCATCGATCATTAGATCAAAAGGATTATCTGTTCTTTGAGAAGCACCAGTAGTCATAAGTGTATCAACAGAAGCGACATTAACTCCCAATCCAACCTGCATTGGGTTTCTTCCACCTCTTCCCGTCTGGGCACTTGCTCCACTGGCTCCTTGAAGAGTCTGACTAAAAATCTCATTGAAAGTCACGCGACTGGATTTAAAAGCCGTGGTATTTACATTGGCAATATTATTACCGATAACATCCATCTTTGTTTGATGAACTCTTAATCCGGAAACTCCGGAAAACATTGATCTCATCATGATCAATCGACCTCCTTATGATTAGTTAAATTGGTGTGCTGTCATCCATCTCTTCAATCAGTCCAAGATGAAAGCCTCCTCTAAAAAGGTCCAGCTATACAATAACAGCACCATCGATATTCGTAAAAATTGCTTCTTTTTCTCCACTTGAATCGAGTGCAGTTACCACAGTACGACTTCTGACATTAACAACTAATGCAACTTTATCAATTAATACAAGGGAATCTTTTATTCCTTTTTCTTCAGCCTTTTCAATTCCCACTTGCAATTTTTTTATTTGCTCATCACTTAATTTTATCTGTCTGGAATTTAACCTCATAGCAGCATGTTTTGAAAATTTCACTTGGTCATTCAACGCTAGTTTATCTTTTAATATTTGATCAAACTGACTCAAAGTTCCATCATAGACAGGATTTAATGGATTGCTTCGTGTTATTTGATCGTTTTTAGTTATAGGGTGTGTTATGAGGTTCTTGGTAATTTTCATTAAATCACCTCCTAAGCTAATCCCTAAACACTTTATCAATATCTTCAAGAGTCATTGCTTTTCCATTAACAACAGCATAAGTATTTCTTCCTCTTATGAAGATATATTCTACTTCCCCTTCAATCTTTTCATAATCTTGTGTTTCCGTGTTATAGTAAGAGCCCATTATGCGTTTGCCCACCAGAGAATCTTTTTCTACAACTCCCTCGATACTATCCAGAGCTGTTTCAATCATTCCTTCATTAGAACCGATCACAACATACGGTTTGCCAGCTTTCATATTAATGTGTTGTACTTTTCCTTCAATATATTCTGTTTCATTAGATTCAGGATTCTTTCTTGCAAACTGTACAACCTTACCAATGAGTTCAAAAGCATTTGTGATTTGATCATCAGTTCCGATAATTTCAGATTCAGTTACAATTTCCACTTTGGAAGCAGGAATTTCCTTACCCTCTACAACAAGATATGGCTCACCATTTTTCATTTTAACATACTCTACTTTTCCTTGAACAGTTTCAGTCTGAGATGTCTGTTCATTCGTGACAGTTGCCTGTATTTCTTTTCCCAGTAATGCAAATGCCTTAGTAGCTTCAAAACTACGATTCATATTCTGCATTTGCTCTAAGGAAGTAAATTGTGCCATCTGGGCTAAAAATTCTTTATCATCAGTAGGATTTAAAGGATCTTGATATCTGAGCTGTGTAACCAAAAGCTGCAAAAATGCATCTTTACCTAATTCATTTTTAGCTGAGGTACTTGCTTTTTCATACTGGATCTTTGAATCTGTAGCACTAACATAGTTTACATTTGCCATCATTTCACCTCCTAAATATATGCAATGAAACTTTATGCTGAAAAATCGATCTCGCTGTCAGATCGCCTATAAGGGTTATTGTATTCAGCATTGTAGTTTTCCACCGAATCATCACTCAGATCAGAAAGGATTTCTCTTATCCTTTTAGCTGACTTAGATGTATTTCTCTCCATGAAATTAGAGCCTTGATCCTGAAATTCTTGTTTTACTGAAACCTCCAAATTTTGGATAAGAAAACCTTGTTCTTGAAGTACATCTTTAAGTTGGTTAAAGTTCGCTTCAATAATTTCTTTAACTGTTTGACTTTCAGCAACAAACTGAGCAGTAATAATACCTCTTTCAGTTATGATTTTCAAAGATAAGTTTCCTAAATGATCTGGTTTGAGCTGAAGATTCATTTCTGTTGTATCTTCTGTGATATTAACCTTTATATGCTCTACCATCTGATTAATAAGCTGCTCTGTATTGACTGAATGAGGGTTAATTTGAGCCTGAGTACTCTCAATGATTCGACCATCAGATATGATATTCTGCTGAACGATGATATTATTGCCGTTGAGTTCTATGTTTTCAACGAATTCGTTATTTAAGTTAACAGCTCCAATTTCATCGCTTTCTTCTAATTCATCATTACTTAAAGTAGATGAACTATTGGTTGAAATAGCCTCATCTTTCTTAATATCAATTACAGTAATTTCATCAGTTACCGTTTGAGACTGAGTATCAGAATTGTTCTGTGAAAAATTAGTATCAAATTGAGATTGCTTTTCTAAAAGCACATTATTTGAAGTAGTTGGTATGTTTTGCGCTGATTCTTCTTGAGTCTGTTTTTCCATAAATAAATCTATCTGCATCATTTCTTCATTATTAATCGTGGTACTTTTTAATATTTCATTACTACCAACTATGTTTTGTAGAATAGGAAAACTCTCTTTTAGATCTTGGAATAAACTCATAATATCTTTATAAGTCTGATTGATATTTGGAATAGAAAGTAATTCCATAGAATCTTCAACATTATGAATATGTTGAAGAAACTGCTGTAAATTTTGAGGCAAAAGTAAATCAAACACAGTAATTCCAAGTTCGTTTAAAACTGATTCTATTTCCTCTTCAGTCATACCAGTTTTTTCTGCTAGTGCATCAATTACTTCATCTTCAGTTGGAACTTCTTTGTCTTTATTTGTGTATTGTGCTTGAGAGTTTTCTACCTTATCGTTATGTTTTTCATGAAGGGAAGTTTTAATATTTTTTTCATTTCGAGAAATTGAAACTTCTGATTGAACAGGATCATGATTTTGCTTACTGTTTTGAGTATTTTTTAAAACACTTCCAAAGCTCTCCTGATTCTCATTAAAAAGTTCCCTTTTACTAACATTTTGATTGATCTGTGCTCGCCCAATAGAAAACTCCATTGTAGATAGCTGAATATTCATCTGTCTCCCTCCTTTCTTCTTATGGTGCCATCGTTTTAACTATTTTTGCTGCATCTGTGGGATTCATTTCTCCCAGGATAGCAGCTTGTTGTTCACTATCTATATTTTGAAGAATAAGAACAACCAAATCAATATCTGTGCTGACCATTTCTTCAAAAAGTTTTGCTGCATTTTCAGGGTCCATAGCTTGAAATGGTTCAGCATATTTTTTTGCATCCTGTATCAGTTTTTCTTCACCAATCAATCTTTCATATATTTCTGCTGCTGTATCAGGATACATTTCCTTATAAAACTCTAAAAATTCAGTTGAATTTTGTGTTGCAACCATTTCATCAAACTTTTTCTTATCTTCTCTAAACTGAATTTGTGTGGCTTCAATTTCTTTCAATCTAGCAATTTCATTCTCAAGCTTTTCAATTGTATCTTTATCCATATCAAGCAGTTGTTGCTTTTTTTCCAATTCATCTTGAAGTTTTTCTATAGTTTGAATGAGATCCTCTTTTGAATATTGGGCATATTTATTTTCATTTTCCTTTTTGGGAAGAAGCAAATTATTTACGATTGGTACTTTCTCCAAATGAGTTCTCAGATATTTCTCTGTTAAATTTCCTATATTAAAGCGAATTACAGTCCCTATCCCTATAATAATTAATAATATAATAGTGGAAGTAATAATTAATGGCTTTTTACTTTTTTTATACTCTTGAATTTCAATTTCGTCATTTTTACTTTCTTTAGTCTTTGTAGTTAATTTTGCCATTTTTTTGCCTCCATCCATTATCGGCTTTGAGATTTAAAGCTGACAATTTCATCAATAATCTTTTGCTCTTCTCTATTTGACTCTTCCAAATATTCATTCCATCGCTTTTCCTTTAAAGCTTCCAGCATCTTTCTTTGCTTAACTGCTTCTAATAATTCTTCTCGTTTTTTATCAGCATAAAGTGCTGCTTTTTTTACTCTTTTCTCTTGTTCAACAGTTTTTCTTTTTAATAACTGAAGGTATTGATTATAGGAAATAATTTCTTCAGGAATAATTTGATGTTTTATTCTATTACGTAAGTCCTCAGAACAATAAATTGATTCATTAATTAAACTCTGTTTCTTTTCATTTTCAATTTGAAGCTTTCTTGTCGCGGCTCCAAATTCTTGCTTTTTCTTATCCTCTAATTTCTCTCTAAGACTTAAGATATTATCCATTCGGAATTGAAATCGGCCCATAAACTGCTCCTTCTAATTAATTTTTAAGCAGAAACGATTTTATTCATTTCTTCCAGAACTTCGTCAAGTTCGTATTTTTCATCCACTTTCTGCGTTAAAAATGAAAGAATTGCTTTGTACTTATCTACTGCTTCATCTATTTCTTCATTACTGCCTTTAACATAGGCACCAATATTAATTAGATCTTCTGCTTCTCTATAGACAGCTAACAATCTTTTTATATTAAAAGCCAATTCCTTATGTCTGGCACTAGCAATATCACTCATTACACGTGATACACTCTGTAATACATCTATAGCAGGATACTGATTTCTATTAGCAATTTTTCTCGACAATACAATATGTCCATCCAAGATCCCACGAGCTGTATCTGTAACAGGCTCAGTCATATCGTCTCCATCAACTAAAACTGTGTATAATCCCGTAATAGATCCTTTATCAGAATTACCTGCTCTTTCTAAGAGTTTTGGCATTGCAGCAAAAACTGAAGGTGTATATCCTCTTGTAACAGGTGGCTCGCCAATAGCCAGGCCCACTTCTCGTTGAGCCATTGAAAAACGCGTTAATGAATCCATAAGAAGCAATACATCTTTTCCTTCATCTCGAAAATACTCAGCAATTGCAGTGGCTGTCTGGGCTGCTTTAAGTCGGACTAAAGCAGGCTGATCTGACGTGGCAACGACAACAACTGAACGTTTAAGACCATCTTCTTTAAGGTCTTTTTCAATAAATTCTCTTACTTCTCTTCCTCGTTCGCCTATTAAAGCAATGACATTGATATCCGCTTTAGCATTTCTGGCAATCATACCTAACAGTGTACTTTTCCCGACACCGCTACCCGCAAAAATACCAACTCTTTGTCCTTTACCTACAGTTAATAGGCCGTCAATGACTTTAACCCCTAATGGTAATATATCTTTTATACGTTTACGTTTAAGAGGGTCTGGCGGTTGGTTTTGAATCGGATACTGCAAATCACAATTGATAGGTTCTTTTTCATCCATTTGATAACCTAATCCATTAAGCACCCTTCCCAACAATTGTGATCCAACAGGAACACTAAGCACAGTTTTAGAGGCCTCGACAATACTTCCTGGACCAACTCCTGCCATGTCTCCCAATGGCATTAATAATATTCTATTATTTTTAAATCCTACAACCTCTGCCATTACAGAATTTTCACCATTTTGTGATTGAATAAAACACATATCACCAACATTTGAAATAGGGCCAATAGATTCAATAGTCAATCCAACAACCTGGGATACCCTACCTTGATATCGTATATAGTTTTTATCCAATACTCTTTGATATTTTTCAATATTAATTCTGTTCAAACCCTCACCCATTCTATATGTCATTTACTGTCCAAAATTAACAGTAATTCTTGTTTTAAGCCTTCAAACTGAGTACCTAAGCTGCAATCGATATTTCCATATTGAGTTTCTATAATACAATCACCAGTCTTTAAAGACGAATCTTTGACTACATCAATTTTTCCAGTGACACCGAAACTGCTTAATGGATCCTCATTTGATTCCATTAACGATGCGTAATCTGTTTCTGATATTTTAACTACGACATTTTCACTGCGATCTTTGAGTTCTGATAAGCCTTTTCTTATTAAATATACAATAGATTGCTTATTTATACTAACTGCATGATCTAAAATCTTCTTTGAAATTGAAATAATTATATCTACAACTCGAGGTTCAATTTCACGAATCATTCTCTCTTTTTCTTTAAGTGCATTTTCCAATTCTAGCTTTGCCTGATGAATTAATTTTTTACTTTCTTCTGTCCCTTGACGAAAGCCTTCTTGATATCCTTGCTGTCGTCCTTCTTCTTCAATCTTCAATTTTGCAAACATGGCATCTTTTTTCGCCTGTTCTAAAATTTCTGCAGCTCTTTTCTCGGCTTCATGGATCATTCTTTGAGCATCTTGCTTGGCTTTCAAAACAATATTTTCCTTAATGATTTCTAAAGAATTATCATCTTCTTCCAATATAATGTCTTCAATTGGTTTGTCACTAATGTCAATGTGAACAATCTGTTCACGATTCAATTTAACACTAGATCCTTTGATGATATTAGACAATGATTTCGTCACCTCCACCTCTGGAAATAACGATTTCACCTACATCTTCTAATTTTCGAATGATATTAACAATTTTTTGCTGAGCATCTTCTACGTCTCTTAAACGAACAGGACCCATGTATTCCATATCTTCTTTGATCATTGTAGCAAGACGCTTGGACATATTAGCAAAAATAACATTTTGAACTTCTTCTCCAGCACCTTTTAATGCTATTGCTAAGTCATTATTATCAACTTCTCTAAGGATTCTTTGAATAGATCTGTTATCCAGAGTAATAATATCTTCAAATACAAACATTTTCTTCTTAATTTCTTCTGCCAATTCAGTATCTTCAACTTCTAATGTTTCCATGATATGCTTTTCGGTACCTCTGTCAACAGAATTGATAATCTCAACTATTGCATCTACTCCACCAACTGCAGTATAATCTTCTGTTACTAACGAAGATAGTTTTTTCTCTAATACTCTTTCAACTTCTTTTATAATATCCGGCGAAGTCCTATCCATCAAAGCAATCCTTCTTGCTACATCAGCTTGCTTCTCTTGAGGAAGAGCTGCAAGAACGGTAGCCGCCTGACTTGGTTTTAAATAAGCAAGAATTAATGCAATAGCCTGAGGATGTTCATTTTGGATAAAGTTTAATAATTGAGACGCATCTGTCTTTCGAACGAAGTCAAAAGGTCTAACCTGGAGAGAAACAGTAAGTTTGTTGAGAACCTCCAAAGCCTTTTCGCTTCCCAAAGCTTTTTCCAGAATTTGCTTGGCATAAGAAATCCCTCCTTCAGCAATATACTGCTGTGCCAAGCAAATTTGATAAAACTCTTCCAGTACTTTCTCTTTCATTTGTGCAGAAACGGTTCGAATATTTGCAATTTCTAAAGTCAGCTGCTCTATTTCCTCTTCTTTCAGATGCTTAAATATTTTTGCAGATTTTTCAGGTCCTAATGCAATAAGCAGCATGGCGGCTTTTTCTTTACCTGAATATTCCTCCCTCACAACTGCCATTTATGTTCACTCCCATTCTTCACTTAGCCAGTTGCGCAACAGACTAGCCACTGCTTCAGGTTTTTCTTCAACAAATTTGTCAATTTGCTTTCTGATTTCTGACTCTTCATTATATTCAATAGGATCAACTTCTTCTTGCTTCGTCTGTGCATTTTCAAGCATTTCTTCCACAGATAATTCAGGTTCAATTTCAGTAATCTCATGAGGTTCAGTTTTCTTAATTAATGCAAACGCAAACAATGCAATAAGGGCAAATAAAATCCCTAACATTACGTATTCACTATAAGGCCTTTTTTGAATCTCTTTATCTATAAATACAGGAACCTCATACCCGACAATCTCAAGATTATCTACACTAATTCCCGCTGCCTTTGCAACTAAGTTTTCCAATTCAGGATATTCATTATCAATGTCTATCATGGCTGCTCTTGACTTGATACGATATTTAAACTCTTCCCAGGTCTCGTTTTCCTGCAACTCGTCTTCTTTGCCTGTTCTTTCTTCTTTTTCTTTCTTCTCTTGATCGTATATCTTATCTCGCAAGACAACTACAGATACATATGATTGCTCAGGTATAATCGTTCCAACACTTTTTTCTAACTCTGTATATTTCTTGTCTAATTCATATTTAATCTCTTTTTGATCTTCTTTAGCCTGATAATTATTCTGGTCTCCCATCTCGTAAGCCGGTATCTCATTATCATTTGCTGCAAGGCCAGGTTCTTCCCCTTCGGATCCACTAGAAGTCTTTCGTGATGCAGTATTTTCATAAGATATAAGTCCGCGGTCTTCTCCTTCAATTGGAGAACTAACTAATTCTTGTTTTTCTTTGTATTGATCAAAATTCAAAACAAGGTTAGGTGTAACTCTAACATCATCAAATAATGGTCCTAATATCGATATTACTTTGCTTTCAATATTTTTTTCTGCAGCTAGTTTTCTATCCTGTTGTTCATCCATGTTTACTCCAGGACTCTCTTCATTTCCCAGATAAAGTATATTCCCCTTATTGTCTATAACTCGTACATTTTTTACATCTAAATTTTCTACACTTCCAGCAACATAATGGGCAATTCCCATAATTTGTTTATTGCTTAATGGAGTTTTTAAATCCAGCTTAACGCTGGCTCTCGCCTCTCTGGTAGAAGCTAAGAAAAAATTATCATCATCTGGAATAACCAAATGAACTTCTGCTTTATTTACTCCTTCGATTGCACCTATATCAGCTTCAAGCTCCTGCTGTTTTGCTTCTTTTAACTTTGCTTTTTTTTCTGTTTCAGTTGTCCCCATATCATTATTTAATGCATCCTCGAAGGTAAAACCATTATCAGGTATTTGCTCATTAGCCAAAGTCATTTTAGCTTTAGCATAATCCTTTTTCTTTACTTGAATTACTGTTCCTTCATCATTGGTAGTATTATATATACTTGCACCATCTAGTACCTCTTTAATCTGAGCTACTTGAGAAACTGTCAATTCTTCGTTAAACAATCGAACCATCTTTGGTCTTGTGGTAATAAATATTGCAATTCCTAAAGTTAAAACAACAAAAAAAGCTATGAGTATTAACCTGAGTTTTTGACTTTTATCAAATTTATTCCAGTATTCAGTAATCTGCTGTGATATATAGGAAATTGTCTCTTGCATTTATCCACCTCATTTCTGTGCAATTATATATAAAGTAAAAAAGCTTTTTACAGCTGTATCCTCATAATTTCATTATAAGCCTCTAATACTTTATTATGAACTTGCACAGTAAACTGAAGGGCTATGCCAGCTTTTTCTTGAGCAATGATCACATTGTGGATATTGTCGGTTTTTCCCATAGCAAAATCTAGTCCGATTTGATCTGCTTCTTTCTGCAATGTATTTGTTTGCTCAATCATTTCCATTGCAGTTTTGTAAAAATCTTCAAATACTTTTCCCTTTTTTTCTACCTGGTTTTGATTTGAACTTTCAATTTTCTTTATGGAATCAAACCAACCTATTGACCCTATTTTCATAAATATCCCCCTAATTTTTATGGATAAATTTAACGTCCAATTTCTAATGCCTTTAATGCCATATTTTTATTCGTATTCATAGCCGTCACATTTGCCTCATACGATCTATTTGCCGATATCATATTTACCATTTCCTCAATAATATTCACATTCGGCATTCTCACATATCCATTCTCATCTGCATCAGGATGTTCTGGATCATAAACCATCTTAAAATCACTGTTGTCTTCTGCTATTCTTGATACTCTTACCCCGGAACCATTGAATTGATCCATACTATTTTTAAGAATGGAATTAAAAGATGCGCTATTGCTTCTTTCTTCAAATAATACAGTTTTTCTTCTATATGGTTGTCCGTTTTCTGTCCTGGTTGTATTGATGTTAGCAATATTTTGCGAAATAATATCCATTCGAAGCCTTTGAGCTGTAAGTCCACTTGCATTTATATTCATAGAATTAAAAAAAGACATCTAAATGGCTCCCCTCTACTTAAGATTTAAAACTGTATCGATTCCTTTAAATTTCTTCGAAACTAATGAAATTAAAGTATTATATTTAATGCTGTTTTTTGCCAGTTCAGTCATTTCAACATCAATATCTACATTGTTTTCATCTAAACGTGTTTGCAAAGAACTATTATCTGTAACAATTTTAGGTTGAATGCTATTTATATTTATTTTATGCACAGATTTATTAAATGCGACAGCATCTTCTAAATATTTTTCAAATTCTACATCTTTTCTTTTATATCCTGGTGTATCTGCATTAGCGATATTATTAGAAATCGCTTCATTACGAAGCCATGAAGCATCCAAAGCCTTTTCCAAAACATTAGCATTACTGTAAAGACGATTAAAAATCATTGCTTTGCCCCCTCCTTTAATACACATATTTTACACTAATCTCAATTTAATGTAAATCATTGAATTTTTATAAAGTATTGTGTTTTTTTAGAAATCATTTTTTTATAACTTTCCATTCAATAATTATAAACTTTTTTCTAATTTAGACGACTTTTATTTTAATTATATACACTAAATAAAAAAAGGACAACAAGATTGTTTTAAATAATTAGACCTATTCCTGTTGTAATTTATGTAAACTTATTAATAGAGTATTAATATTTTTTACTAATAATTATTAAAAAAGCGGCTTTCGCCGCTTTTAATTTACTTTCTTAACTTATCTAGTTCTTCTAAAAGAACATCATTAAGTACTTTTATGTATGTTCCTTTCATACCTAAAGAACGAGATTCAATTACACCAGCGCTTTCAAACTTTCGAAGAGCATTGACAATAACAGATCTTGTAATACCAACTCGATCAGCTATTTTACTTGCCACCAGCAATCCTTCTGATCCATTGAGCTCTTCAAATATATGAAGTATTGCTTCTAATTCTGAATAAGATAAAGTACCTATAGCAGATTTCACAATTGTGGCTTTTCTAACTTCTTCCGCTGATTCTTCGCTTTGGGAACGAAGTATTTCCAATCCAACCACAGTTGCTCCATATTCTCCTAATATTAAATCTTCTGTAATATATTCTCCTGATTCTTTATATAATAGAAGAGTGCCTAATCTTTCACCACCAGCACTGATAGGAATAATAGTACTTGTATATTTCCCAATTATGTCCTTTTCAACATCTTTAATGTAAAACTCAGATAATGGTATATTTTCTTTAGTTTCTACAATATTTAAAAGCTGCTCATTAAATTGAGTATCAATAAACTTTCCTATTATTTCTTCTTCTGAACTAAATAGTGCATTAGAGGGGTTAGTATAATATACCCCCAAAAACTTACCTTTTTTACTAACAATCATCGTATTAGAAGATAAAACTTCACTTAATACTTTACATATATCATTAAATATAACTGGGTCTGAACCAGAGCGCTGCAATAAACGATTTAACTTTCTTGTCTTTTCTAATAATTCAATTGACATTTACTTTCCTCCTTAATTACTCTTTCTGATTATTATTTGTATTATTTGTCTAATATTATGTTCTCAAAATTCTTACTTTATACAATTACAAATATTTTTTTAATGGTTTCACCTCAATCTGCAATCATCAAAAAAAGAAAGCTGACATAGTCAACTTAATTGTTAAATTTTTCTAAATAATGACTTTTTTCTTTTAAATATATATTAACACTGATTCTTTAAAAAAACAATATCTTTTAATAAGCTTTAATAAAAAGTTAACTTTTTTTATTTCTTAACTATAAAATATTTTTTCTAAATTTAAACAAATTCTTCATTCATTATGTTCACTAATATGAATATATCCACATTCAGAATTGCTGCAAACTATATTCTGTGTTTTTTTCCCTTTTTCTATTAAGTAACTGTTACATTTCGGGCATTTTTCACCTGATGGTTTGTTCCAAGACATAAATTGACACTCAGGATTGTTTTCACATCCATAATATTTACGCCCTTTTTTCGTTTTTTTAATAATTACTTTACCATTACACTCAGGGCAATTCACCCCTGCTTCTTCGTATAATGGCTTAGTATTTTTGCATTCAGGAAATCCAGGACATGCAAGGAATTTACCATATCTACCATATTTGACAACCATATTCTTCCCGCAATTTTCGCAAATGACATCTGTAATTTCTTCCAAATCAATATTACCTATTTCTTGCTCTGCGATTTGCAATGATTGCTTGAAATCTGGATAAAAACTTTGAATAATTTTCCTCCAATGAATTTCTCCACTCTCAACTTCATCCAATTGCTCTTCCATTTGAGCTGTAAATTCTACATCCACAATACTCTTAAAGTAATTTTTTAAAATATCATTCACAATCTCTCCTAGCTCAGTTGGATAAAGAACTCTGTTTTCTTTTACTACATATCCCCTAGCTAAAAGAGTAGTAATCGTGGGCGCATACGTGCTAGGTCTTCCTACTCCATTTTCTTCTAAAGTTTTTACCAATGAAGCCTCAGAATACCTTGCAGGTGGCTGTGTAAAATGTTGCTTGCCCTCTAAAGTATTTAACTGTAACAAATCATTGTTTTTTATTTCAAAATCAGTGATTTCTTCTTTTTCCTGCTCTTTGTTATATACTGCAAGAAAGCCATCAAATTTAAGAGACGAACCAGAAGTTGTAAAAATATATTTTCCTGCACTTACTTTAACAGAAAATGTATCATATTTTGCTGGAGCCATTTGACTCGCAGTAAATCTCTGCCATATTAGTTCATATAACTTATACTGATCTTTCGACAAAGAATCTATGATTTCTTTTGGATGCCTGTTAATGTCTGTAGGTCTTATTGCTTCGTGAGCATCTTGAGTTTTTCCTTTTCCTTTGTATTCTGAAGGATTTAAGTTTAAATACTCTTTTCCAAAGGTATGTTCAATATACTCTTTGGCTTGCTGCTGAGCCTCCTGAGAAATCCTGACAGAATCTGTACGAACATAAGTGATAAGACCAACTGTTCCTTCACCTATTAAGTCAATGCCTTCATATAACTGTTGGGCAATTCTCATAGTTTTTTGAGTAGAAAATCCTAAGTATTTAGATGCTTCTTGCTGAAGCGTACTGGTTGTAAAAGGAGCAACAGGCTTTTTAATACGTTCTCCTCTTTTAACTTCTTCTACTTTAAATTGCTGCTTTTTGACTTCCTGAATAATTACATCTGCTTCTTCTTTAGAATTTACTTCAAGTTTTTTATCTTTTAACCCATAAAATTTTGCTTCAAATTTTTTATTTAAAGGAGTAATAAATTCTGCTTCAATACTCCAGTATTCCGTAGGAATAAAATTATCTATTTCATCCTCCCTGTCACAAATTAATCGTAATGCAACAGATTGGACTCTACCAGCACTAAGACCTTTTCGTATTTTTTTCCAAAGAAGAGGACTTATACTATATCCAACAATTCTGTCTAATACTCTTCTGGCTTGTTGGGCATCTACAAGATTCATATCGATTTTTCTTGCTTCTTTAATAGAACTTTTCACAGCATTTTTGGTTATTTCATTAAATGTTATTCTGCTAGTTTTTTTATCATCTAATTTTAAAGCATGAAATAAGTGCCAAGAAATCGCTTCTCCTTCTCGATCAGGGTCAGTCGCTAAATAAATCTTATCAGAAGTTTTCGCTTCTTTCCTTAATTTGCTGAGTAATTCACCTTTACCTCTAATCGTAATGTATTTTGGTTCAAAATTATCATCTATGTCTACACCCATTTGACTTTTAGGCAAATCCCTTACATGCCCCATAGAAGCTTCTACTTTATAAGACTTCCCCAAAAATTTTTTAATGGTTTTTGCTTTTGCTGGTGATTCTACAATCACTAAATATTTTGCCATAATACCCCTCCATTACTGATTTCGAACAAATCTTTTACCCGGCAGTTGTTGTATTAATCCTTTTAATTCCAAAAGAGTAAGTATCCCCTGAAGTTTATCTACAGGATAATGAGTTTTAACAGATAATACATCAATATGGGAAGGCTCAAAACTTATACAATCATATACTATATTTTCTTCTATTGCAAGTCTATTCGTTATTTTACCTTCATATTGCAAATTTTCATTAGCCTTATTATTGATAAAATTAGTACTAATTTCACATACTATATCTTCAATATCCGTAACAAGTTTTGCTCCTTGTTGAATAAGTTTATGAGTACCTTTACTCGTACTGCTAAAAATACTTCCAGGTACTGCAAAAACCTCTTTCCCTTGCTCTAAGGCTAAATCCGCCGTTATTAAAGCACCACTCTTTTCTCCAGCTTCTATTACAATAACACCTTGACTAAGACCACTGATTATTCTATTCCTTGTGGGAAAATAAACTGGAATAGGTCTTGTTCCAGGAGGATATTCCGAAATTAATACACCTTTTTCCTCGATTTCCTCCATTAATTGAGTATTAGATTTTGGATAACATAGATCAAGTCCGTTTGCAACTACTGCTGCTGTAAATCCTCCAGCTTCAAGTGTACTTTTATGAGCCATTGCATCAATTCCTTCTGCCAGACCGCTAATAATTCCAAAACCTTTATGAGAAAGCTCTTGTGCTAATTTTTTAGCTACTCTTCTTCCATATTCAGAACATTTTCTGGTTCCAACGATCGCCAGGAAACCTTTATCAAAGAATGGCATCTTTCCTTTAACATAAATCCCAAGAGGAGGATCAGCAATATTTTTTAGAATACTTGGATAAAGAGGGTGATCAATTGAATAATAAGATATACCCATTTGCTCTAATTCTTTAATCCATTTTTTTAGTATTTTGGGACTCTTAGAATTTTTTAATAAAGATACTTCTTCATCGGTTAATTTAAAATGATCCTTTAAAAATCCTAAGTCTTCTCTCCAAATTTCTTCAGGTGTTTTATAATAATCCAACAGTTGCTTAACTCTACTTTTTTTTAATCTCTTTATTGTTGTTATCCAAATCCAGTAAAGAGTTCGATTCATTTCTTCCTTCACGATATCACCCATTCATATTCTTTACTTATTCATATTCTCCTATTTGTATATTTTTATTCCAGCTGTATTCTTAATTTTCAAAAATATAACGATATCAATTTTACCATCATTCCCATATATTTCAACACTCATTGATCTAGTGAGTTTATTAAATGTAAAAATGTGGAATACTTCTGATGAAATTAAACTTTTGGAAGGAGATTAAAATGATTAGTAAGGTAAAAAGTTGCACTCTTTATGGTATTAACGGATACCTTGTAGACGTAGAAGTGGATTTAAGCGAGGGCCTACCAGGTTTTGATTTAGTAGGTCTTCCGGATTCCTCTATTCGTGAAGCAAAAGAGCGGGTTCGAGCTGCAATTAAAAATTCAGAATTTCTATTTCCTATAAAAAGGATTACAGTGAATTTAGCACCTGCTGATATCAGGAAAGAAGGCTCAGCCTTTGATTTACCTATTGCTGTAGGTATCTTAAGCTGCAGTCAACCTATTCCTGCAGATATTTTAAATAAAACCATGATAGTTGGAGAATTGTCCCTGGATGGAAGCGTCAAACCCGTTAATGGTATCTTGCCAATGGTATATTCAGCATCTCAGAATGGAATTACCCAATGTATTGTTCCTTACGAAAACGCTGAAGAAGGTGCTTTAGTAGAAAATATGGAAGTAATGGGTGTACGTACATTAAAAGAAGTTATACTGCATTTACAAAATGAAAAACCTCTTTTTAAAACTACAGTAGATGTGAATTCAATAATGCAAAACAGTGTGAATTCAAATTTGGATTTCTCAGATGTTAAAGGACAGGTTCATGTCAAAAGAGCTCTGGAGATTTCTGCAGCAGGCTCTCATAATATATTAATGATAGGCCCTCCGGGTTCTGGTAAAACTATGATGGCCAGAAGATTGCCTACAATTCTACCAGATTTGTCTTTTAAAGAAAGTATTGAAATCACCAAAATATATAGTGTTACAGGACTCCTTCCAAATAAAAAAGCTTTAATTAATACAAGACCTTTTCGTGCTCCTCATCATACGATCTCAAATACTGCACTTATTGGAGGCGGAAGAATTCCTAAACCCGGAGAAGTAAGCCTGTCCCATTACGGTGTGTTATTCCTGGATGAATTGCCAGAATTCAATAAAAATGTGTTGGAAGTTCTCAGACAGCCTTTAGAAGATCGTGAGGTTACAATATCAAGAATCAATGCGACCCTTACATACCCTGCCAGTTTTATGTTGGTCTGCTCAATGAATCCATGTCCTTGCGGTTATTTAGGAGACGAAGAAAAATGCCACTGTCAGCCAGATCAAATAAAAAAATATTTATCGAAAATTTCAGGGCCGCTGCTGGATAGAATAGATCTTCAAGTAGAAGCATCTCCTGTTAAATATTCCGATTTAGATATTCGGGAAAAAAGCGAATCTTCTTTAAGTATTAAAAAAAGAGTATTAAAAGCCCAAAAAATTCAACAAGAACGATATAAAGATGAGTCGATTTTCTTTAACTCGCAATTATCTGCTGCTCAAATTGAAAAATATTGTTCCCTAGGAGATACCGAAAGGAATTTACTTAAAACCGCCTTTGAAAAGTTAAATTTAAGTGCCAGAGCATACCATAGGATTTTAAAAGTAGCAAGAACCATCGCGGATTTAGATGGAGAAGAAAATATAAAATTGCATCATTTGAGTGAAGCCATACAATACAGAAGTTTGGACAGAAAATATTGGGCATAAAAAGAGCTTACAAATGATTTGTAAGCTCTTAGTTATAAACCTATCAATTTTTTATTTTTTTCTTATTGGGAAGCAAACTTCTGTAATAAATTCTTTTGGAGAACATCCTGATTCCGCACCTTTTATATACTTCTCAAAAGGTGGCTGTATAATTTCATAATCATTATCCTTTATCCAATCTGTCAGATATGCATATGCTTCTCCTATTTCAGAATATGGGCCAACATAAGTTGTATGAACATAAGTGAATCCTCCAAAGTCTTTAGTTAGGTTTTGTATGGTTTTATTTACCGGAATACATATTTCTATATCTGCACTCTCAGGATCAAAATTTTCATCATAATATTTTGTCATAACCTGTGCTGCAGACTCTAATCCATTCTCATGAATGGTTTGAAATGCTTTTCCTATTACACTTCCTATCTCTTCCATATTGATTGTTTTTCTTATACTAACAACACTAATTACTTTCTGTTCATCAATCTTTATTTCAAAATTACGTTTTGATGGCATAATATCTCCTCCATTTTTCAATCTTTTTATTTCGTCTTCAATGTCCTGTAATAAAAATTTGTAAAGAGCTATTTGTGTATTAATATTTTTAACTTTTTCATTGAGCAACTTAATTAATTGTGTTCTATTGTCATTGCTGTTATGAATAAGATTACTTATTTCCTGTAGGGAAAATTGATATCTTTTCAATTTATTAATGAGCAAAATTATTTGAACCTGATCTTTTGTATAAAATCTATATCCGTTATCAGGGTTTACATAGTTAGGTTTTAATAAACCTATTTTGTCATAATGTCTAAGCATCTTAGTTGAGACTTTTCCAATATTGGAGAATTCTCCGATTGTATACATATATAAACCTCCAATTAATTAATAACAGTTAACTGTTAATATCATTATAAAGCTTCCCATAATGTCAAAGTCAACAACAAAAACTTAATTTTTTCAACGCATATAACTGGCTTAAAATTCTATACTTAAAATACAATAAGCATCCTGTATGCGCTTGATCTTGAATAATTTGAGATAAAAAATTGGATATAATTAAAAGAGCTTACGTACTATATGTAATAATGTAAGCTCTTTTAAACTATGAGTTGAAAATATTTATATACTATGCTTTACTCTGTCTCTTTCTTCTGCTCTTTTACTATCATTCCATCTACTTAAATCTCCTACCAGATAGCCTGTAATACGACGTATTCTTTCAAAATAAACACCATCTTCTCCATCTTTACGTCCGCACTTAGGACATTCATTATCAAGTATACCAGTATAACCACATATAGGATCACGATCTACCGGATGATTTATAGAACCGTAGCCTATACCTGATTCAGCCATAGCTCTGACGATCGTTTCAAATGCTTCCAAATTCTTTAGAGGATCACCATCTAACTCAACATACGTAATATGGCCTCCATTACATAATTCATGGTAAGGAGCTTCTAATCTGATTTTGTCAAATGCAGATATTGGATAGTATACGGGAATATGAAAAGAATTGGTATAGTATTCTCTATCGGTTATGCCTTCTATGATACCGAAACGCTTTTTGTCAATGGCAGTAAATCTTCCAGACAATCCTTCTGCAGGAGAGGCAATCAAAGAAAAATTAAGTCCATATTCTTCACAAGCTTCATCCATACGTTTTCTCATATGTTCAACTATTTCTAACCCCAATTCTTGTGCTTCTTCGGATTCTCCATGATGTTTGCCGATAAGCGCTTTCAATGCCTCAGCCAATCCAATAAATCCCATTGTTAAAGTACCATGTTTAATAACTTCCCTAATCTCATCATTCCTTCCAAGTTTTTCAGAATCGATCCATATTTTTTGTCCCATTAAAAATGGAAAGTTTTTAACTTTTTTCTTTGCTTGGATTTCAAATCTCTCTAATAATTGTGTTATTACTAAATCGATGGTTTCATCCAGTTTTTGAAAAAAGACCTCCACATTTCCCTTCGATGTAATTGCGATATAAGGTAGATTCACAGATGTAAAACTTAAATTCCCTCTTCCATAAGTAATCTCTTTACTGGGGTCATAGTGATTAGCGATCACTCTGGTTCTGCAACCCATATACGCTACTTCTCCCTCAGTACCATATTTATCATAGTAAATTTTATTAAAAGGTGCATCTAAAAAACTAAAATTAGGGAAAAGTCGTTTAGCGCTAACTCTACAAGCCAATTTAAATAAATCATAATTAGGATCTCCTTTTTCAAATGAAATTCCTTTTTTTACCTTGAAAATGGATATGGGGAATATTGGAGTTTCGCCATTTCCAAGTCCTCTTTCGGTTGCCAATAAAAAGTTTTTAGAAACCATCCTGCCTTCCGGTGACGTATCCGTTCCAAAATTTATACTGCTGAAAGGAACTTGCGCTCCTGCCCTTGAATGCATTGTGTTAAGGTTATGAATAAAACCTTCCATTGCCTGAAATGTTTTTTCATCTACTTCCTTTGCTGCATGCTTTGAAGCAAAATTTTGTGCTTTTCTTATTATTTGAATATCATCTATATTTAACAGATTTTTAAGTATTTCTAATTCTGTATCTAAATATTCAGTGTTCATCTCCAATTGAGGTTTTAAACCTGTTTTCATAATGGTTTCATCTATACCTTTATTAGCTATTTCTTTGGCTTCTTCAGCAGAAAGGTCTAGTAAAAATTCCAGGGATTTCCCCAGGTTAGATTTATATAGTTTTATATATGTTTTTGCCACCCCAGGAGCTAATCCATAGTCGAAATTAGGAATGGACTGCCCTCCGTGCATATCATTTTGATTACTTTGAATAGCAATTGCAGCAAGAGCTGCGTAACTGAATATATCCTGTGGTTCTCTTAAGTAACCATGCCCTGTTGAAAAACCATCTTTAAATAATTTGATAATATCTATTTGACAGCATGTTAGTGTCAAAGTTAGAAAATCCAAATCATGTATATGTATTTTCCCTTCTTGATGAGCTTTTGAATGTTCAGGATTTAAAACATGAAGATGATAAAATTCTTTAGCACCTTCTGACCCATATTTAAGCATAGCTCCCATAGCCGTATTTCCGTCTACATTTGCATTTTCTCTCATCAGGTCATTTTCTTCAGCTTCTGCATATGTAATTCCATGGTATGTTTTCATCAGTCTTGTTTGACTTTCCCTGATTTTTGTTCTGGCTGCTCTGTACAAAATATATGATTTTGCGGTTTTGGCATGACCTTTCTCAATTAAAATTTTTTCTACACAGTCTTGTATCATTTCAACGTCTGGAAGTTCATTTTCAGGTAAAATACGGATCAGATATTCAAGAACATCATTACTTAATTGCTTTGCTGTTTCGTAATCATGACCTCCAACGGACATGGCTGCTTTATAAATAGCTCTTGCAATCTTTTCTTGATTAAATTCTACAATTCTTCCATCGCGTTTTTTAATTTGCATTAGCACTCTAAAAATCCCCCTATTTATTTTTTTCCTGTAATAGCTTGGTTAACTCTTCCATAAAAGTGTTGATGTCTTTAAATTGTCTATATACAGAAGCAAATCTGACATAAGCAACTTCATCGATCTCTTTTAATTTTTTCATAACTAATTCACCAATCTCTGTACTGTTTACTTCTTTTTGAAGTGTATTGGATATCATATTCTCAATATCATCTACAATACTTTCCATCTGATGAAGAGGAATCGTTCTCTTGTTACATGACTTTACAATTCCATTTAAAATTTTGTTACGATCAAATAACTCTCTTGTTCCATCTCTCTTAATGACCATAATTGGAATTGTCTCTATTTTTTCATAAGTAGTAAAACGTTTCTCACAATTTTCACATTGCCTTCTTCTCCGAATAGAATTATTTTCTTCTGCCGGCCTGGAATCGATTACTTTGGTGTCTTCACAATTACAAAATGGACACCTCATTTTGTCGCCTCCTTCAAAATCATATTTAAATCCTATACCAGGATCATTCTTTTATAATTAAACTTTTACACAAAAAATAAAACAATATTTTGTGTATATTAAAGTATAATCCACAAAATATTGTTGGTCAATATTTTTCATAGTATTAAGCTAGTTATTTTTTACTACCTTTTTCCATCGTTTTTAATATTCCGATTCAACTAAAACATCATCACCTGTAACATCAACTAAAATGATATCTTCACCAATTTTTCTTATTTTGCTCCACGGAATTTGATATTCCATATCTTTTCCAAAAAACCCCAAGAGTTTTCCGGGCCCAGGTACAATAATTTTTTTAATTCGCCCTTCATTTAAGTCAATTTCTATATCACATATATATCCCAATCGGCAACCATCTATAGTACTGATTACTTCTTTTTGCTTCATATCATAAATTCTAACCAAATCCAATACCCCCTAAAAATACTATATTACATTATATTCAAAAGATTATTCTGAATAACTCTACAAAACAATAGAACGCATTAAGACGATGATCTGTCATCTTATATGCGTTCTTGACTGAATATAAGTGCATTATATATATTTTCTCATATGTTTAAGTGCAGTTTTTTCTAATCTTGAAACTTGAGCCTGAGATATTCCAATTTCCTCAGCAACTTCCATTTGAGTTTTCCCTTCAAAAAAGCGTAGCGACAGGATATGTTTTTCTCTTTCATTAAGTTTCTTCATAGCTTCATTAAGAGCAATATTTTCAAGCCACATTTCATCTTGATTCTTATTATCACTGACTTGATCCATAATATATAAAGCATCACCGCCATCATGATAAACGGGTTCAAATAAGGAAATAGGATCCTGTATTGCGTCCAGTGCAAATACAACATCCTCTTTTGGAATTCCTAATTCTTCAGCTATTTCACTAATTGTAGGTTCTTTGGAATTTTGATTCATTAATTTTTCTTTTACCTGCAATGCTTTATATGCCGTATCACGGAGAGATCGACTTACTCTTATAGAATTATTATCTCTTAGATATCTTCTGATCTCTCCTATAATCATTGGTACTGCATAAGTTGAAAATCGAACATTTTGTGTGACATCAAAATTATCTATTGCTTTAATTAATCCTATACAACCCACTTGAAATAAATCATCCACATGTTCTCCACGATTATTGAATCTTTGTATAACACTTAATACTAATCTTAAATTACCTTTAATATATGATTCCCTGGCTTCCTGATCTCCTTCTAATATCCTCTTAAACAATTCTTCTTTTTCTTCATTACTAAGAACAGGCAGTTTTGAAGTATTTACACCACAGATTTCTACTTTGTTAATTGCCATACCGTTCCCTCCAGTATAGTTAAAATTCTACCTACTAAAAATGATTGCCAGAGAGAACTAAATTATACATTTGGTTGAATTTGGCTTAATGCATTCTATTTATTTCCTTTCTCAATCTATATATAATTTTTTTCTCTAACCTTGATATATATGACTGTGAAATCCCTAATAAATCTGCAACCTCTTTTTGTGTTTTTTCCTTGCCTTCTGCCGTAAGGCCAAATCTCAGTTCTACAATCTCTTTTTCACGGTTCGAAAGCTTATCCATTGCTTTATTTAATAAATCACGATCAACTTCATCTTCAATACTTCTATATATAATATCTGGATCTGTACCTAATATATCCGACAATAATAATTCATTGCCATCCCAATCTACATTAAGGGGTTCATCTATGGAAATCTCTGTCTTTAATTTATTCGTTCTTCGCAAATACATAAGAATTTCATTTTCAATACATCGTGATGCATAGGTTGCCAATTTAATTTTTTTATCTGGTTTAAAAGTATTAATTGCCTTTATAAGTCCTATAGTTCCAATAGATATAAGATCTTCCACACCTATTCCTGTGTTCTCAAATTTTCTCGCTATGTAAACAACCAGTCTTAGATTCCTTTCAATTAAAACTGATTTTACATATAAGTCCTGTTCTCCTCCCAATTGATTAATAAGAGAATCTTCTTCTTCTTTGTTTAAAGGTGGAGGGAGAATTTCGCTGCCTCCAATGTAATATATGAAATCTTCTTCTATTAAATTTAAGGCTTTTAATAATCTATTCCAATAAAAATAAAGTCTAAATTTAAGTTTATAAATCACTTTCACGTTATTTCCCCCTATCAATTACATTTATGCGATGTTATGAAATATATCTGGATGAAGCAATGCTTGATACCTATTGTCTTTTGAAAGTCTTTGATTGTATATTCCTATAACTACATCTTTTAATACTGTAGAAGTATTATCATGTTCTATAACTTCAACTTGATCCGGTCTAAAGCCCACAAGCATACCATTAGGCATGCCTAAGCTTGAAAAAGGAATCATTCTTAACTTAGCCTTGATAGGAGTTTGAATTATGGATTGGGTAAGTAGACTTAAATCATTCTCTTTATTATCATAAAACAATTTTTGAATGGATTCAGGTAAAAATGCTTTAACTGAAGAAAATTCTACAACAATAACGGGGCTTTGACTAAAAGGATCATATAGTGCATTTCCCGTATCGAGAAGCGCACTGGCATCAATTTGCTGTCCGTTAAAGGAAATCTTGATGCGATATAAGGTCCCTTCTTTCGTAGTATATTTACGAATCCAAGACCATATCGTTTTTATAAAGAAATACGATAAAACACAAGAAACAAATAATAACACTATAGGAAAGTTCTCTATTTTAAATTGGAAAGCATCCTGAATAACCTTTCCGATATTTAAGTAATAGAATAGTGCAATCCCAGCTCCTCCAAGGGCAAAAGCTGTTCCATGAAATAGGATAAAAAGTTTAATTAAATTTTTTAAAGATTGGGGTTTATAGGTGATCATTAAAGGAATCATAGGCAATCCTATTATGCCTATTAAGTTATATGTTGTTCTAAATATAGGAATAAAGATCATCAGGCAATAAAAAAGTGCGCCTAAAAAAGCTCCTAAAAGAAGTCTTTTAAAAGATACTTTTTTCTTAATGATTTTGCTTACGATCCATAAAATAAAATAATCCATTACAAGATTAAGAAAGAATACAACATCCGCATATATTTCTATTTGAAATGGTCGTTCCATGGTTATACTTCCCCCATTTATAATACTACTATTCATTTATATTCTTTCTATGATGTACATATAACTATTATACATAATAATCGTACCATTTTTTGTAAAATCGTCTGATTGCATAAAAAAAAGATATAACACAAAGTTATACCTTTTATGCAATACAAATACATATTAATTAATCATAGTGAATTGTCCCATTTTATGCGATAAACATTCTATATTATCTTCTTCTTCTTTGCAAAAAGATAGGAATATCAATAAAACTAGGTTCGTCAACTTTTTCCGAAGAAATAGGTGGATTTGTAATAATTTCTTTTTGAGGCTGTACGATCGTTTCTTCTTTTTTAGGAGTAGGTGTTTTAATCGTACTTCCAATCGTACTTCCAAAATTGCTTTCAAAACCAGTAGCAATTACTGTTACAATCACTTCGTCTCCTAAATCATCATTAATAGTTGTTCCAAAAATAATCTCTGCCTCAGGGTCAACAGCTTCACGAATAAGGTTAGCTGCTTCATTTGCTTCAAGCAAACCAAGATTGGATCCCCCACTAATGTTGATTAATACACCTTTTGCACCATCAATGCTGGTATCTAATAATGGGCTATGGATGGCTGCTTTGGCAGCTACTTCCGTTTTGTTTTCGCCAGAAGCTCGTCCAATTCCCATATGTGCTATTCCCTTATTAGACATAATAGTTCTTACGTCTGCAAAATCCAGATTAATAATACCAGGATTGGAAATTAAGTCAGAAATCCCCTGGACCCCTTGACGTAAAACTTCATCAGCCTTTTTAAACGCTTCAATAATAGTTGTCTTTTTATCAATAATATGCAATATCTTATCATTAGGAATAATAATTAAAGTATCAACGTTTTGCTTTAATTCTGCAATACCTTTTTCTGCATTCAACATTCTTTTACGGCCTTCAAAGCCAAAAGGCTTTGTAACAACACCTACTGTTAAGATTCCTTCTTGTTTTGCAATACCTGCTATCACAGGGGCCGCTCCAGTACCAGTTCCTCCACCCATACCAGCTGTAACAAATACCATATCAGCACCTTTTATCGCTTCAATAATTTCTTCACGACTCTCCTCTGCAGATTTGGTACCGATCTCTGGATTTGCACCTGCACCTAATCCTCGGGTTATTTTTTCACCAATTTGAATTTTTACCGTAGCTTTTGAACGACTTAATGCCTGCCGATCGGTATTTACAGTAATAAATTCTACACCCTTTAAGTCCTCTTCTATCATTCGATCAACGGCATTATTCCCTCCACCGCCTACGCCAATTACTTTTATTTGTGCCACATGGTCCTGATTCATGTCAAATTCCAGCACAGCTAATCCCCCTTCGCTAAACATTCCATAATGTTTTATTATACACTAAAACTCAATGATTTTCTATGTAAATTTATCTTAAGTGGATATTCCAATTAACTATATAATAATTGGTTTTTATGCATTATTCAATAATAAATTATTCTAAATTAAAACTTATTAAGTTAACGGTGAAAAAACCGCTCGCCCTTTATCAATGTTTTTCAGATCCACCTTACCCATATCGTACACGTTCATAATTTGAATCATCCACTGTATTTTTTTGTCAAATTCTTCTATGTTACCCATAGATACGTCCAATTTCTTTACATATACATGCGTATCGGTTGGATCACTTACATCAATTTTTATAATATCTTCAAGCAAATCATATTTTAACATCATCTGTGCCATCACTGCCACTATATTTAAAGAACTTTTATTTTTAACCGGAATAATTTCTCCAATTTCAAAATGATCAAATTCCAGCCCCTGAACTATTGGAAGATGATCTTTATAAGTAGGTGATGTTTCCAATACTCGTCCATCTTTATCTATATAAAGATATGTCCCTACATAAGGAACATATCCTACCACTTTTCTTTCATCAATTTGAATTCTGACATGATTGGGCCATTTTACTTCTATACTTGCCGATTCAATATATGGATCTTTACACAGCAGTTTTTCAGCTTTTTTTTGTTGAAACAAAAATATATTCTGGTTTAAATGAAAATTTATTTTTTCAAGGATTTGCTCTTCTGAGTAATGCTCATTTCCCCTTATTTCAATCTTTTGAACTGAAAAAAGCGGAGAAGTAAAAAATAAAAGGAAAAACACAACAACTAAAACCATAATAAGTACGATTTTTGTAAATTTGGGCTGGTTTTGAACATTATTAATTGGTATAATTCTTCCCATTTGCTTCACCTTCGTTTTTCACTTCAAATCATTGCTTTAATTGATCTTTCGGATACTGGCTCCTAATAATTGAAGATTCTTATCAATTTCTTCATATCCTCTTTCAATATGCTTTGCTCCTTCAACTACTGTACTTCCTTGTGCAACTAATCCTGCCATGATTAAAGCCGCACCACCTCTTAAATCTTTTGCATGAACCGCGGTTCCTGTGAGTTCATTTACACCTTTAACAATTGCTGTACGTCCTTCTATAGTTATATCTGCTCCCATCCTCATGAGCTCTTCCGCATGCTTAAATCTCGATTCAAATACTGTTTCAGTAATAATACTGGTTCCTGAAGCAATTGTTAATAAAGCCATCATTTGTGCTTGCATATCTGTCGGAAATCCGGGATATGGTTGAGTACGGACAATATCCACACTTCTTAGTTGCTTTGGTGCCTTTAAGTAAATATTGTTTTCTTTTTCAATAAGAGTACATCCAATTTCTCTCAATTTAGATGTTATTGCCTGTATATGATTGGGTTCAACATTAGTAAGTTCAATTTCCCCTCCTGTAATTGCTGCTGCTGCAAGATAGGTACCAGTAACAATCCGATCAGGGATTACTTTATGCTCTACTTTACCTAAAGTTTTTACTCCTTCAATATAAATGACATCAGTTGAAGCTCCCGAAATCTTTGCACCCATACCATTTAAAAAATCCTGTAAATCTTTAATTTCAGGCTCTTTCGCTGCATTATAGATTACCGTTGTCCCTTCTGCCAGAGATGCTGCAAGCATAATATTTTCTGTAGCTCCTACGCTGGGAAAATCTAAATGAATTTTTGCACCAGTTAATTTTGAAGCTTCGCAAATAATAAATCCGCGCTCCTCTTTAATTTGAACACCCAATTGCCTTAACGCTTTTAAGTGCAAATCAATCGGTCTGGGGCCCAATGGACAACCACCGGGATAGGAGATAATAACCCTCTTATATCTTCCAAGCACAGAACCCAATAAAATAATCGAAGAACGCATTTCTCTTACTAAGTCTTCCGGTACTTCATAGGAGGAAACAGTAGAGGAATCAACAATCAAGGTTTTACCTTCCCACTTCACGTTGCACCCAATTCTTTCAAGAATACTGATCATCGTAAGAACATCTAATATTTGAGGGCAATCATGAATATAACTTATATTCCCATTCAATACTGTTGCGGCTAATATCGGAAGTACTGCATTTTTTCCTCCTTGGACCCGCAGTGTTCCTTCAAGCCGCTTTCCTCCATCTATATAAAATTTGCCCATAAAGAAAGACACCTCCTGAAACTGTCAGGTAAGCCTATATATAACTATAGTATGCATAATAATATAAGTTGTGACAGACCTGGACAAGTATCCCATCAAGCTTCAGGAGTTCAATGAATTCTATAACTTATTCAATTTAGAATATCTTGATATATTAAGCAATATCCCCATAGCAGACATAGTAAACAATAGCGACGATCCTCCATAACTGATAAAAGGCAACGGCATTCCGGTTGTAGGAATTGTTTTTGTAATAACTGCAACATTAATGAGAACTTGTATCCCTATCATGCATACTATTCCCGACGCCACTAAAGATGAAAACAAATCAGGAGCGTTTATAGCCACCTTTATACCTCTCCAAATCAAAATTAAAAATAAAGATAACAAAGCTATTGCTCCAACTAATCCTAATTCTTCACATACAATAGCAAAAATAATGTCATTATGAGCCTCAGGAATAAAGCCAAGTTTTTGCCTGCTTTCCCCCAGCCCTAATCCAAACAAACCCCCAGAGCCTACTGCATATAGGGATTGAATGGGCTGGTATCCTTTACCAGTGGGATCTATCCATGGATTTTTCCAGATTTGAATTCTGTCTAATCTATAGGCAAATTGTGGAAGCATTACCGCAGCAGCCCCTCCGCCTAAAACCGGTAAAGCTAACACAAAAAAGTGCCAAATCTTAGGACTCGCTACAAAAAGCATGGCAACTCCAATAAATAGAACAACAATTGCAGTACTCAAGTTTTGTATAGCAATTAAAACAACTGGAATTGCTACAAATATTAAATAAAATAATAATCCCGAAAATTTCTTCAGTTTATTTCTGTTATAAGAGATGATAAGAGCCATAAAGAAAATAATTGTAAGTTTAGCTAACTCCGAAGGTTGAAATCCAAAAAGCCATCTCTTTGATCCGTTGACTTTTTGCCCAATCAATAACACGAGTACAAGCAAAATTTGAGAAACAATATACCCAGGAATCGCTAGCAATTTAATATTTTTATAATCATAATTCATCATAAAAATCATGGCTGAAAAACCAATGACAGACCAAAGTGCCTGCTTTTTTAAGAAATAGTACATGTCATTAAAATGATTTAAAGCATAGTAATAACTCGAACTAAAAATCATAACCAGCCCAAATAATACCAGCAATCCTACGGTAAACAAAATGGTGAAATCACATTGGGTTCTTATTGCTTTAATTCTTTTTTCCTTAGCTCCCTTTATTCGTCCTTGGGATTTTCGGGATACCGCAGATTCCATTTCTTTCACCCTTTCAAAGCATAAACCGCTTGTTTAAACATCTCTCCTCTTTCTTCATAACTCTTAAACATATCCCAGCTGGCACATGCCGGAGAAAGTAAAACGCAGTCTCCACTCACTGCAATTTCCTTTGCCAAAATTACAGCTTCATTTATGGATGAGGCTTTCTTTATGTTAAAGAAACCTTTTTCATGGGCAGTTTGAATGATCTTATCAGAAGTTTCTCCTATTAAAATGAGATACTTTACTTTATTAGGAAATACGTCAATCCATTCTGTAAAATCCGCTCCTTTATCCATTCCGCCGCCAATCAATACAATCGGCCTTTTCATTGCTTTGATTCCAATAATTGCTGCGTCAACATTGGTAGCCTTAGAATCATTATAGTATTGTACTCCATCTATTGTATCAACATATTCTATTCTATGTTCTACGCCTTTAAAACCAATTAAGATATTTCTAATAATCTCAACAGGTACTCCCATGCAAATCGTAATGGCTGTTGCTGCCAAAGCGTTTTCAACATTATGATCTCCCAAAATTTGCAGGTCACTGATTTTGCAAATACCAGTATTAATTTTATTCCATTTTACGTATATTTCGTCATCCTTTACAAATACTCCTTCATCTAATTCTTTTTTTCTGCTGAAGGGTATGATTTGGGCACACATTTTTCCCTTCATTTTTCTACAAATATCATCCTCTTCATTTAAAACACAAAAATCATCACTGTCTTGATTCTCAAAAATTCTTTCTTTAGCAGATACATAATTTTCAAAGGTTTTATGTCGGTTTAAATGATCAGGAGTTATATTTAATATTGCACTTACCTTAGGTTTAAAAGTATGTATTGTTTCCAGCTGGAAACTGCTGATTTCAGCCACAACAAAATCCTGTTGTTTCATTTGCTCAACTTTATCCGTAAATGGCGTTCCAATATTTCCTACAACATAGGTATCAGGATGATATGCTTTCATAATTTCTCCTACCAAAGTAGTTGTTGTGGTCTTGCCATTGGTGCCTGTAATTGCAATAATCGGGCAAGGGCACAAAACATAACCTAGTTCTATTTCAGACCATACGGGTATGTTCATTTGCTTTGCCTTTTGAAGAAACTCTAAATCCGTTGGTACTCCAGGACTTAAGACAATTAAATCTTGGGATTCTATGATTGGCTCTGGATCTTCCCCTAAGATAAGCTCAATACCCATGCTTTCCAACAGATTGATTTCTTCTTCCATAAGCGGAATAAGCTCTTCACGCTTTTTCATATCTTGAATTTTTACTTTTGCACCTAATCTGGAACATAATTTGGCTGAACTAATTCCACTTCTTGCCATACCTATAATCAATATATTTCTATTCTGCCATTCCATATTTAAAGTCCTCCGAAGTTTAAGATTCAAAATTACTGGACGCCTAATAATCCAAATAAACACATCACTGCCGTAATGATGCAAAAAACAGATACAACTTTCGTTTCTGTCCATCCAGACAACTCAAAATGATGATGGATCGGTGCCATTTTAAAAATTCTTTTACGGGTCATCTTAAAATAACCAACCTGAAGCATCACTGAAAGAGCTTCGATAACATAAATTAAACCTACTATAATAATAAATAAGGGCATTTTTAAAATAAAAGCTGTAGATACAACAAATCCTCCCAATGCCAAAGACCCCGTATCTCCCATAAAAACTTTAGCAGGGTGGGAATTAAAAAGCAAAAATCCTAATAAACTTCCTACTACAGCTGCTCCAATAGGAAGAATACTGCTGTTTTCTCCCCAACTTACAATAGTAAAAAATGTTGCCACCAATACTGTTACGCTTGAAGCCAAACCATCAAGGCCATCCGTCAGATTCACTGCATTGACTGTACCTAACATAGCAAAAATCAGAAAAGGAATAAACCATATTCCTAAGTCTATTACCATTCCTCCTGAAAAAGGAACAATAATTTTAGTCCCGATATTCGTCGAATTCAAGAGATAGTATCCAAAAAATCCTGTAATGATCAATTGTGCAATAATTTTCTGATATGCTCGTAAACCCAAGGAGCGCTTCATAACTACCTTAATAAAATCATCTACAAAGCCAACAATACCAAATCCCACTGTAACAAATAAAACTGCCAATCCATCCATATTATCTTTTAAAAATAAGATAGAAGTTAAAATGATGCTAATAAGAATAATAATGCCGCCCATAGTAGGAGTTCCGGCCTTTTTCAGATGACTTTTAGGCCCGTCATCCCTTACATACTGTCCAAATTTTAATCGGCTCAAAAAAGGAATTAAAATCGGACTCAAGATAAGATTAATTAAAAATGCAATGAGTGCGGCATAAATTGCTGCATTATAATACATGCTACTATTCCACCTCTTTTAATTTTTCCACAGTATTTTCCAAATGCATCCCTCTGGATGCTTTAACCAATATTGTATCTTCTGACTCAACAAAATGCTCTAAAGTATCCCATAAGGTATCTTGATCCCAAAATGTCATCACTCTATTTTTATCCATACCCGCATGGATTGCTCCTTGTGCTATATGCTTTGCCTCAGTGCCAACACATAACAAATAATCGATATTGCTTTGGACTGCATATTCACCTACTTCTTTATGGGCCTGTTCAGAGTAAAATCCCATTTCTAACATATCACCCAAGATAGCAATTTTTCTTTTTCCTTTGGAAATTTCATTAAGCACATCAAGAGCTGCCTTCATGGACTGAGGACTGGCATTGTAAACATCATTAATAATCCATAGATTCTTTTTTGTTTTTAATATGTCCATCCTCATTTTAGAAGCCTGATATGTAAAAATACCTTTTTGAATTTCTTCAAGTGATAAATCTAATTTTAAGCCTATCACAGCAGCACTAAGAGCATTATAAACCATATGCTTGCCAGGAGAAGGGATTTGCACATGAACTTCCTGTTCATTTAAAACAAAATCAGCTTCCGTTCCATCTATTCCTAGAAATCGGATATTTTTTGCGTATGCCTGGTTAGTGGTCTCCAATCCAAAATAAACAATTTCAATAGGAATTTTCTCTTTTAAAGTTCTAAGAAAAGCATCATCACCATTTAAAACTGCTAAGCCATCCTTATTGAGATAATCGAATATTTCGCTTTTAGCCTGTAAAATTCCTTCTTGACTTCCTAAATTTTCTATGTGAGAAACCCCTATATTGGTAATCACTGCAATATCAGGTTTTGCAATTTTACTTAAATTATGAATTTCCCCAAAATGATTCATTCCCATTTCAATGACTGCGAGTTCATGCTCTTTATTTAATTGGAAAATAGTCAAAGGTACCCCTATTTCGTTATTATAGTTGCCTTGAGTTTTTAATACTTTATAATGCTGACTTAATACCGAAGCAATCATATCCTTTGTACTTGTCTTGCCCACACTTCCTGTAATGGCAACAACAGGTACAGAAAAAAGAGACCTATAATATTCTGCCAAATCCATAAGAGCTTGTTTAGTGTTTTCTACTTGTATCAAGAATTTACCCTCTGGAGGCAAAAAATCATTTTTTTCGGAAAAACAAGCTTTTGCTCCCTTTTCATAAGCCTGTTGAATAAAATCATGGCCGTCGAAATTTTCGCCTGTAAGAGGAATAAATAGATCTCCAACGGATATATTTCGAGAATCCGTAGATACTCCAGTAATTACAATTTCATTTTCATCGGATCTTATTTGATTTTGAATAAGTTTTCCTTTTACTGCAGAAGCAATTTCATTTATTTTCAATGGTTCCATTAATTATGCCCCCTGAAGAATGGACTTAACCACTTCAACATCATCGAAGTGAATGACTTGATCTTTTATGATTTGATATGTTTCATGGCCTTTACCTGCAATTAAGACGATATCTTTTGCATTTGCAGCTTCAATAGCCTTTTTTATACCTTCTTTTCTGTCTACTACTTTTTCATAAGGACAATTAGTTTTCTTCATTCCTACCTCAATTTCATCGATAATACTTTCTGGTTCTTCTGACCTCGGATTATCAGAAGTAATAATGCAGTAATTCGAATACTTTCCTGCAATTTCTCCCATAATCGGTCGCTTGCTGCGATCCCGGTCACCGCCGCATCCAAAGACAGTGATGATTCTGCCTTCTGCAAATTCTTTAATGGTTTTTAATACATTCTCTAATCCATCCGGTGCATGGGCATAATCTACAATAACGCTAAATCCTTTGCTACTCTCAACTCTTTGCACACGACCTGGAACACCTTCCATTTCTTCAAGGGCACTCTTAATCACCTCAAGAGGTACATTAAGATAATATCCTGCTGCAATGGCACCTAAAGCGTTATATATATTAAATCTGCCAATGGTATTAAGATGAAAACGAGTTTCTTGACCCTCAAAAGTTACAGTAAACTCTATTCCTTTAGAATTCATCACGATATTATGAGCTTTAAAATCTGCATCGTTTTCAATTCCAAAGGTGATTACTTTACATTCAGCCTGTTTTATAATTTCTTTTCCATGGGGGTCATCAATATTAATGATTCCATAATTACATTTCTTAAATAGTTTTGCTTTAGCATTTCTATAGTTTTCCATAGTTTTATGGAAATCTAAATGATCTAAAGTGAGATTTGTAAATACTCCGATTTCAAAATCACATGCATCCACACGATTTAACTCTAAAGCATGGGATGAAACCTCCATAACAACATGACTAACATCTTCATTTGCCATTTGCGCAAATAAGGATTGTAAATCTAAAGATTCAGGAGTTGTTCTACTTGCTTCTGCTTTTTTGTTTCCGATACGGTTTTCAATTGTCCCTATTAAACCTACTTTCTTATTATATTGCTCCAGAATTTTAGCAATTAAAAAAGTTGTTGTAGTTTTTCCATTAGTTCCTGTTACACCAATTAATTTCATTTGCTTTACAGGATTATTATAAAAATTAGCAGATATATAAGGCATTTTTTCTCTTGTATTGTCTACGCGAATAATAGCAATATAATTTGGGATATCCTCTATATCTATATCTTTTTGAACAAGAAGAGCTGTTGCTCCCTTTTTAACAGCATCCAAGGCAAACTGATGTCCATCAACTTTAAATCCTTCAATACAAATAAATAATGTGTTGCTGGTTACTTGTCGCGAATCATAAGCAATGTGATCAATCTCAATATCCTCACTGCCTTGTATTACTGTATAATCAACAGATTTTAGCAAATCACATAATTTCATATTTTTCCTCCTGACTGGTTACAATTTCATCAGTTTATTATATCATATTAAAACATTGAATTCACTCTAATCACTTTAAAAATTAAAATATAACAATGACTTTATCATGGATTTGTATAAAGTATAACTTTTGTTTTAGGATTTACTTCTTCTCCTGATACCGGAAACTGATCGGTTACCGTTTTACCATTCCCAATCATCTCAACACCCAAATTGAGCTTCTTTAACTCTTTTATAGCATCATCCGTAGCTTTATTAATCAAATCTGGCACAAGCACTTTTTCAACTTCATCCATTTTTAGTTCTGCTTCTGTATATTTGGGCTCAATGTTTAAATAAGGCAGAATATTTTCCATGATTTCCTTCATGACCGGACCAGCTACAGTTCCCCCGTAATAAATACCTTGTGGCTCATCTATAATAACTAAAGCCATAACTTGCGGGTTTTCTGAAGGAGCAAACGCTAAAAAAGACGCAATATATTTTTTCGCGCTTCTGGGAAGTTTTTCTGACGTAGCCGTTTTTCCACCAATTCTATATCCGGGAATATATGCTTTATTTCCAGTCCCTTGTGCAACTACGCCTTCAAGTATTTTTTTCATGGTATCAGAAGTTTCTTTAGATATGATTTGCTTATCATTTTTATATTCAAATTCCTTTATTACTTCGCCCTGATCATTAATAATTTTAGCTCCAAAATGAGGAGTTACTAAAGTTCCTCCATTAACAACTGCAGCAGCTGCTCTAAGGAGTTGCAACGGTGTAATTTGAAAAGACTGGCCAAATGACATCGTCGCCAATTCTACAGGCCCAATATCCTTTAGATTATGCATAATTCCTACCGCTTCCCCAGGGACATCGATCCCTGTTTTTTCGCTAAAACCAAATAACTTCATGTATTGATAAAACTTCTTCGCTCCTAATCGTTCAGCTATCTGCATAAATACAGGGTTACAGGAGTTTTGGACTCCTTGAGCAAAAGTTTCAGCGCCATGAGCTCTGGGATATCTCCAGCATTTGATCATTCTCCCTGCAACAGTATGATAACCATTGCAGTTAAAATGAGAGTTTACATCAACAACTTTTTCTTCTAATCCCATTGCTGAAGTGATTATTTTAAATGTGGAACCTGGCTCATATGTATCGTTAATGGCAAAATTTCTCCACATTTTATTGAGTTCTTTGTATTGCTCTTCTGTGCTGAGCGTATCCCATATTTGATCTAACTCAGAATTATTAATTTTAAAAGGTTGATTTAAATCGTAATCAGGCTTATTGGCCATGGCGTAGATTTCACCATTCTGAGGATTCATGACAATCACACTGCCACGTTTTGCATCTTTTGCTTTTACGGCCTTATCCAAAGCTTGTTCTACATATTGTTGAATAGTTAAATCAATGGTTGTTACTAAATGATCCCCTGGAATGGGTTCAATTCTTCTTTCTGGAGTATTCTTTAATTTTCTGCCTTTACCATCTGTCTCCGTTAAGATTTTGCCAGGTGTGCCTTTCAAATATTCATCGTATTTTACTTCCAAACCAATAATGCCCTGATTGTCTTTCCCTACAAATCCTATGACATGGCTGGCTAAGTTGCTGTAAGGATAATACCTTTTTGAATCTTCATCAATTTTTACTCCTGGAAGATTCATTTTGCGTATTTCATCAGCGACTTCCTTATCTACTTTTGATTGAATTCTTTCAAGGGCAACAACCTTATCTACTTTCTTTTTCACTGTTTCATAGTCTAAATTCAGCTTTTCTGAAAGAACTCGTGCGACTTGTTCTGCATTCTCAATTTGTGCATGAATAACCCCAATAGTTGCTACTGTTGCACTTTTTGCCAATGCTACTCCGTTTCTGTCATAAATCGTACCTCTTTGAGGGGAAATCAAACGATCTCTGGTATGCTGTTCATAAGCCAATTCTTGCAAAAAATCCCCCTGTACAATTTGCAAATATGCAATTCTAAACATTAGGCCCACAATACCCAATGTAAAAACAAATAAAAAAAACAATAATTTTCTTTTTATCTTTACAGTAGGTTTATCCATATGATTCCCCCATCATTGCACACACTGCTTAGTATCATTCTATTGCAATAATGGGGGTAATATTCATTCTATTCATTCTGTTCAATCTGTTCAGTTTGATCTAGTTGTTCATTCATTTCTGTTTGATCTGACTCTTCGTTTTGTCCTTCAGAGACATATAATTTAATTTTCATACCCTGAGGTACTTTTGTCTCTGCCTTAGGAAATTGATCGATAATGAGACTTCCTGTACCGATCACCTCATAATTCAGTCCTTTAATCGTAAGATCCATATCTGCTTCCATGAGCTGTAACCCTTTATAATCAGGCAATTCAATATCCGTTCTCTCATATTCAACTTCTTTATCAGAAGGCTCTACGCCTATATATGGAAGAATATTTTCAAATAATTCTTTAGCCACAGGGGCCGCAGCACCACTACCTTCTGAATAATACTCCGTTTCATCTAGCAATACAAGTACAATGATTTTAGGATTTTCCACTGGAGCGAATCCAATAAATGAAAGGGCATATTTCCCCTCACCTCTGGGTAACTTCTCTGCTGTTCCTGTTTTTCCACCAATTCTATAACCTTCCACTTTTGCTTTTTTTCCTGTGCCTGATTTTACAACAGATTCCAGCTGATTTCTTACCAACTGGGAAGTCTCTTTTGAAATCACTTTTCTTCGCACGATGGGAGTAAATTCTTTAACAACATTTCCATTTTCAGAAGCAATCTGCTTTACGATATAAGGTTTCATCAAGTTTCCACCATTGATCACTGAAGCAAATCCATTTAAAATCTGCAACGGCGTAACATTAAAGGATTGTCCAAAAGAACTGGTGGCCAATTCCACCGGATTTAAATTTTCTAACCTGTGAAGAATTCCCTCTGCTTCCCCCGGAAGATCTATTCCTGTTATTTCTCCAAAACCAAACACCTTTTGATAACGATAAAAAATCTCTGACCCCATCTTTTCTACAATATCCATCATGGCAACATTACATGAATTCGCCAAAGCTTCTTCGATGGTCTGGTCACCGTGCCCACTGGTTTTCCAACATTTAATCACCTGGCCATAAACATTTTTATAGCCCCCACAGTAGAAGTGATCATCCAAAGAAATAATGTTTTCCTCCAGAGCCGCTGCCACTAAAAGAGGCTTGAAAGTTGAACCAGGTTCATATGTATTACTGACATTATAATTCTTCCATACAGCATTAAGTTGTTCTACTTTTTCCTCCTTTGATAAACTGTTCCATATGTTCTTGTCAATATACTCACTTAAATCATTGTAATTATTAGGATTAAACGTTGGATATGCAGCCATCGCCAAAATTTCCCCTGTATTGGGATCCATAGCAATGATCGAAGCATTTTGGGGATGATGTTCATTGACAGCATTCTGTAGTGCAATTTCCGCAAAATGCTGAATAGTCTCATCTATCGTCAATACAATTGTATTTCCGGGCTTGGCAGGAATATTTTCTTCCATAATATATTTACCCTCTTTTAACATTGGAAATACACGCCCTGGAACTCCTGTAAGCCATTCATTATACTGCTGTTCTATCCCATATTGAGCTTTTTTGTCTTTGTTTACAAACCCAAGGATATGTGCTGCAAATTCATCTTTTAGATAACTTCTAATCGAATCTTCTTCCAGCCATACGCCTTTTAATCCTTCGTTTTTAATTTTTTGTGCCATATCCGCTTTAATATGTTTCTTTATTACTTCATATCTGGAATGGGGATTTTGTGAAATGATATCGTTCAAATCTTTTTCTGAAACAGATAAAAACTTGCCCAAAGTTTGCACTGTTCTATTTTTTTCATTTTCTGAAACCTGTTTAAGTAAAACATCAGGATCTAATATAACATTATATACAATTGTACTTAAAGCTAAATCATGATAATTTCTATCTACTATACTCCCTCTGTTGGGATAAATGATCTGCTCATTATTCAAACGCTGAAGTACTGCTTTCTCTTCATATTCTGCTCCGTCCACATATTTTATATAGCCAATTCTATACATCAAAAAAAGAATTGAAAATAAGAAAAAGAGTAGCATTAAAAAATATCTTCTTTTAACCTGTTGAACGATTAATTCATTCATTATTTCACTCTTTCCAATTAAAAAAATCAAAGAAGCTGGCAGCTACAACATCTTCCTCAGCAGTTTGTTCTTGTTCATTATTAGGTTGATAATATGCTGTATAACTCACTTTAGGTATATCAATATAAACAATCTGATGTGGTGCTGGCTCTACCATTCCCAGTTTTTCTGTAGCTTTTTTCTTAATGACTGTAAGATCAATGCTTTCTGCGATTTCTGATTTCAGAGATGTATTCATGTTTTGTAGTTCCTTCAACTGAGATTTCATATTTTTAATTTGCTTTTGATTAAATGTAATTGAAGCATATTGTCCCATAAGAAATAAACAGCCAATAAAAATTAAAACAACATTTCCAACCAGTTTTAATTTGTAAAATACAACTTCATTAGATTTCTCTGCCTTTTGCTTTTGCAAAGGATGCTTTAACGCGTCTTCTACCAAAATCTCATGAAATTCAGTACTAAGTTTAGGCGCAGTTGCTCCGGGTACAAAAATCTGTTCATTATAAAAGTCATTCTTTTTCAATTTCTTATGCGCAACATACTTCCTTCCCATTTTAACTCCCCCAAAATCATAATTTCTCCAAAATTCTAAGCTTAGCACTTCTTGCCCTTGGATTGGCTTCTAGTTCTTCCTTTGTTGGCAAAACAGGTTTTTTAGTAATTATTTTCACTTGTCTCTTTTTCCCGCATACACAGACTGGAAACTCAGGTGGACAGGTACATGGATTTTCTAATTCTTTAAAAGTCTGTTTTACTATTCTGTCTTCTAAAGAATGGAATGTAATGATACAGAGCCTTCCTTTATGATCAAGCAAATCCACAATATCCAGTATGGTATTTCTTAATATTTCCAGTTCCCCATTTACTTCGATTCGAATAGCCTGAAATGTTCTCTTGGCAGGATGAGGACCATCTTTTCTGGCTCCTGCTGGTATGGCTTTCTTAATAATATCTACCAATTGAAATGTGGTTGAAATGGGTGTCTTTTTTCTCTCTTCCACAATAAAATGTGCAATTCTTTTCGCCCATCTCTCTTCTCCATAATTTTTAATAATTTTTTCTAATTCATTTTCACTATACTCATTTACTACTTCTTTTGCCGTAAACGATGCATTCTGATTCATCCTCATGTCTAATTCTGCATTATGCATATATGAAAAACCTCTATCGGGCTCGTCCAATTGATGAGAAGAAACTCCTAAATCCAAAAGCATTCCATTAATAGAAGGAATATTTAAATCCCCCAATATCTTTCTAATATGTGAAAAATTATCATTAACCATTATGATATTAGGATATTTCACTTTTAATCTCTTTTCAGAAGCTCTGATCGCATTTAGATCCTGATCTATCCCAATTAATAATCCTTTTCTGCTTAATTTACTGCAAATAGCTTCTGAATGGCCTCCACCGCCCATTGTTCCGTCGACATAAATACCATCAGGCAGAATCTCTAATCCATCGATACATTCATTAAGAAGAACTGATACATGATGGAAATTCATCTTTTCACCTCATTGCTTATATTCCCAAATCTTGCATATTTTCTGCTAAAACACTCGCATCAAAATCCTCATCATTATTATATGCTTCCCAATTCTCTTTACTCCATATTTCTACTCGATTTGAAACCCCTATCAATATGACATCCTTTTCCAATCCACTATAAACCCTCAAGTTATTAGGAATAAGGATCCTTCCCTGCTTGTCCACGGAACACTCCACAGCACCTGCGAAGAAAAATCTAACAAATTTTCTTGCATTTCCACTTGTAAGCGGAAGAGTTTTTAACTTTTCTTCAAAAATCTTCCATTCAGTATAAGGATACACAAAAAGGCAGTTATCTAATCCTTTTGTTATAACAAACACATCTCCCAACTCTTCTCTGAATTTAGCCGGAACAATCAACCGTCCTTTAGTATCAATTGTATGTTGATATTCCCCCATAAACATGTGTATCCCACCTTAAACACTTACGCACCACTTTCCTCCACTTACAACCACTTTCTACCTTGTATTGTAATATGTTAACTTCTTTTTTTCAAGTATTTTCAAGAAAATAAAAAGAGATAGGCGTTATTACCTATCTCAAGATAGTAAATTCTTATTAAATTATGAATCTATACACTGTGAGTTACAAAGATCATAATTATAATAGAGTAAAATCAACCTGTCCAACTCAGTGCTAAGTTTGTAAATTTCTTGAAAATCTTCTTCTTCTACGATCAATTGGTTTAACTTTTCTCGTAGAACATCGATCTCCCCATAAATATTATTCATTTTTTCACCTCATTTAAAAAATCCCCATAGTTAAATCATAATCTCTTTATCTATCTCTCTATTTGTATAATTATTATAATACGTTTTAAATGATAAATCAACATATTTTTACACATTTTTCCCATTTTTATATTTCTTTTGCATTTTTTCTTTTATGCATCACAAATATAATAGAACTAACAATTAATACTCCGGATAATAACTGAGAAACAGCTATTCCTGTATTTCCAATAGTAAGCTGATCTGTCCTTAATCCTTCTATCCATACCCTTCCACAGCCATAACCGGCCAAATACATTAAAAAGATTTCCCCTGTAAATTTTTTTCTCCTTCTGTACCACAGAAGGAAAAGGAAAAGGCCAAAATTCCAGAATGATTCATATAAAAATGTGGGATGTACCTGTACATACTGGATCCCATTATAAGTAATTATGTTGTTTAAAATATCTTCTGTTAGATGCTGCCCCACATTATTTTTCATTAAGCGCATTGCAAAAATCGAATCAGTATATCTGCCAAATGCCTCCTGGTTAAAAAAATTCCCCCATCTGCCAATGGATTGACCTAGTACTAAGCTGGGAGCAGCAGTATCTGCCAGCAGCCAAAAAGATAATTTTCTTTTCTTTGTAAAAACCCAAGCTACTCCAATAGCTGCCAAAACGCCTCCATATATAGCTAATCCGCCTTCTCTAAAGGCAAAGATTTTCAAAAGATTATCCTTATAGCTTTCCCATGAAAAAATAACATAATAGGTTCTTGCGCCAATAAGCGCTGCAATTAAAGCATATAATAAAAAATCTATATAATTTTCTGGATTTTGATTCGTCCTTTTTGCTTCTCTCTGCGCCAGAAGAAGTCCCAGGATCACTGCCGAACCTATAATAACTCCATACCAGTAAACAGGAAAACCAAAAAGTTTAAATGCAACAGGATCTAATTCGTAAATTTTAATATTTAAATGTGGAAACCACACTTCAGGCATTCTATCCATCATAATTCCCCTTTTTCTTTAGTATATTAAATGATGATTATTAATTATAATTATTTTTATTAAAAATGTAAAATAAAATCATACTATATTTTTAAACGATAGGAGTAATTCTTCTTATAATCGAACCCAGTTCTTCAGCAAGTCCATCTATTGGTTTACCATTATTTAAATCCTGGGCAATAGATGTAATTCTCTTAACCAACTCAGGGGATGCAGTTACCGCAACATTTTTTAATGAAGCATCCGCCAAAAAAGTTTTTTCCTCAATTAATTTTTTTGCTTCTTCAACTTCTTCTTCATTTATGCCATGATCCAATTCGACGCCTACTAAAGCAATATTCCCCATGACAATAACAGTAGCCTTCTCTACCTTTGGAAGTGTTGTTATTATTCTTGCAATATGTTTAGCTCTTTCACTGCTATATTGAATATCCCAGATATTATTTTTTTCAACTTGTTCCGGGACATTATAGGGATTCGTTCTTTTAAATTCCTCCATTGAGCCTTTTGCTTCTATTTTACTCGTATTATATTGATCTTCTGAATTTTCAATTCTGTTCTGTATTGATTTCGAATTTATTGTATTATTTGCACTGCATGCAGTTATAATAAAGACATAAATCAAACCAATTAAGTATTTGCTTTTCGGCATATGTCCACCTCCAATATTAGTGTTTGAAAAAACAAAAATTTTTAATGTAGAAAAGTATGTTCATTTCTCCACTGATTTCTTGATATCCTCATGAATAAAGCGAATAAAAACCTTTTTAAATAAGATAATAAGATTAATTGCTTTTTTTAGCTGAAAAGCTATGGTAAAATAATCATAAGTATCTAAATATTTTTTATATCGATAGGAGGAATCACCATGCGTTCAGAAGCTAAAAAGCGTCATTATCGTGTTGCGCAAAGAGAAATTGAGCAATCTCCAAATAAAGGAGTTTTCATTGCAAACGAGAAAAAGCAAACTTATATTTTATTTGCAATAGGTATATTCCTTTTTACTTTTGTTCAAGGTTTTATTTTAGGATATTTCGTATCAAGAGACTAAAGATGCACAATGCTTTCATTGTGCATTTTCTTTATAGGCGGGATTGATTAAATAAAGAGGATTCGCTATAATATTGACTTGTAGTTAAGATGAATGATCTATCGAATAGAAAACGAAAGGAAGAAATAGTTTATGAAACTTGGTATCGTTGGCCTTCCTAATGTAGGAAAGAGCACACTATTTAATTCTCTTACAAAGGGAGGAGCAGAATCAGCCAACTATCCTTTCTGCACAATTGATCCTAATGTAGGTATTGTACCTGTTCCCGATGAAAGGTTAACCCGTTTGGATGAAATGTATCATGCAGAAAAAGTCACTCCTGCTGTTATTGAGTTCGTGGATATTGCAGGTCTTGTTAAAGGAGCAAGCCAGGGAGAAGGTCTTGGCAATAAGTTCTTGTCCCATATCCGTGAAGTAGATGCAATCGTTCATGTTGTGAGATGTTTTGAGGATACAAATATTGTTCATGTAGAAGGATCTGTAGACCCTATCCGTGATATTGAAACGATTAATCTTGAGCTTATTTTTTCAGATCTTGAAATCTTAGATAGACGCATACAAAAAACTCAAAAAGCAGCTAAAGCTGATAAAGCTCTCCAAAATGAATTGCAGATATTGGAAAAGTTAAAAAAAGAACTGGAAGACGGAAAATGTGCAAGAAGTATTGAATTCACATCTGATGAAGAAAAAGAATTTGTAGCTTCTTTAAATCTTTTAACCTACAAACCTGTTCTATATGCAGCAAATGTTACTGAAGATGATTTGATTAACAATGGCGAAAATAATGATTATGTAAAAGCAGTAACAGATTACGCAAAAAAAGAAGGCTCTGAAGTCTTTGTAATCTGTGCAAAAATCGAAGAGGAGATTGCAGAGCTGGATGAAGATGAAAAGAAAATGTTCCTGGAAGACCTGGGCATTCATGATACAGGCCTGGAGAAACTTATTGCTGCAAGCTATAAATTGCTTGGTCTTATTAGTTTCTTAACCGCAGGTCCTAAAGAAGTACGTGCCTGGACAATTGTTAAAGGTACAAAAGCTCCTCAGGCAGCGGGAAAAATTCACAGTGATTTCGAAAGAGGATTTATTCGTGCTGAAGTTGTCTCTTACGATGATTTGATGGAATGCGGCTCTTACCTGTCTGCCAAAGAAAAAGGATTGGTAAGACTGGAAGGTAAAGAATATGTGGTGCAAGATGGTGACATCATTTTATTCCGTTTTAATGTATAAATGTATAATTGATATAAAAATCGGACTGCCCTACTGCAGTCCGATTTTTATATTTCGTATTCTGATTCGCTTTTTTCAGTGTGCTCTTTTTCTTTTTTGCTGCCAAAGTTAAATTTTGATAAAAATCCTGGGATCATATCTATCAGCTTATTAATACTATCCTGATTCTTAACACTAATAAGCTGAGCTGTACCGTCTTTAATCAGCAGCATAGCGCTGGGAGTAATTCTTGCTCCTAATCCCCCTACTCCTGAGTCTTTATCTTCGCCTTTTTCATTTTTCCCCCCAGAAGCTCCTGCTCCAACTCCAAAAGTTACATCAACCAATGGAAGAAGAATTGCATCTTCAATATGCATAGGTTCTCCTACGACTGTTTTGGTAGATATAAAATTCTCCAATTGTCCAAATAAAGCTTCAAAATTATTCTTCAAATTCGATTCCATTTTTATCTTCCTTTCGTTTGTTAAAATAAAGCCTTACGATTTGCTTTACAGGTGGTTTTAACAGGAATTCAATAATATATTTAAGAATTATGCCTATTGAGAATCTCCCTCGTCCACTGATTTCTCCCTGAAAAATCTTTTTTTCAAAATTCGCTTTGATATTTACACTATTTCCGAAATAGGGGGACATTATTCCTATTCCGGCTAAAACATAGCCAGTATGGGAAGGGTCTTCCAAACCAAATTCTATCTCACAATAAAGCTTTCTGGGCTTAATATGAAGAAACAGTTTTTTTAAAAATTCATATGTACAGGATAAAACCGCCCACTTATTCGGATAATGAAGCAGATCTTTTATTCCAAAACTGTCTTTCTCTTCTACTTGCTCCTCCATCTCATCGCCCAAATCCTCAACTTCTCTTTTTATACTTTTAATTAGCTCAGCTTCTTCTTTATGATGCTCTATAGTATTTTTGGATTTCTTCTCTTTATTACGGGAGACATCATTACTTGTATGTTTGATATATGTACTTTCATTCTCATGATGAGGTGAAACATCTTTTTTACTTTTTTCCTTTATATCTATGTCTGAAATTTTATCTTGAGTTGTATGAACTGGTGGTTCTTCCTCTTCTACTTTTTCTTCTTTTAATAAACTTCTGCCAAAGAAATAAAGGCCCTTAGTTGTTTTCTTAGAATTTTTAATCACATAGTGATAATAAAGAATCTTTTTTAACCATATTACTTTAACATCTGCATCTATATTTTTATTACCTGAAAAGCAAAAAGAATATTGAAAAGGTACAAATAAAATAATAACCAATAAAATTAGCAAGATCAACAGCATAATTTCCAAAATCAATCCAGCGTATTTTAAAATTGACACCAAAACCGAAAGTATAGACATCATGAAATGCTCCTACTCCAATGCAAAAAATTCTTTTACTTTAATGGGGTCTCCGTATTCTTTATAAACCGATTCAATGATCACGCGAGTTAATTCAAAGGCTTCTCGTTTACCGTTCGCAATACCTATTACTTTATATTCCTGATTAAAATAAATAGGTTTAAACATTTCTTTGCTTTCTATAATGTACATTAAATGCTTCGAGGAATTTCCAAGACAAATGCAATAAATATTTTTATAAGGGCGTTTTCGGCGAAGTCTTTTTATAACTCGACTTTCATTTCGTACATTCTTCCCAACATAGTAGTTTTTCGAGAAAATCATAAGTACTCCTCTTTCACAAATACATCCTCTATGATCAATTTTTAACTAATTCATAATATATTATAACAAAGATAAAAAACAAAGTCACGAGATACCGTGACTTTATTGCAGAGCACTTTCCAGTTTAGAGAGATGTTCTAAAGGAAATAATCTTAAGAGCTGTTTATACTGCTCTTGAGTTAACCCTTCAGTGGTAACGTAAATATCTATTTTTTCATCTACATTTCCATTTTGGAAGCGTTTTTTTAATTGCTCAAATTGTTGTAAGTCCATAGTATACACTCCTTTAAAACTATTTCACACTTAGTATATACTATAGACAATAATCTATTCGCTTTAATTAAATTTATAACTCAATCCTTTAATGATTTCTTCTGCCAATGCAGGACGATTCATAGGTTCCAAATGAATGCCCAAAACGCCATTGTCCAAAAGATCCTGAATCTGACGAATTGCGTATTCTATTCCTGCTTTTCTTAAATCATCTTGAGAATCTCCATATTGATCCATCATAGTTAACAACTCTCCCGGCATAGAAGATCCACACAGGGATATAATGCGCTTAATCTGTTTACTGTTAAAAATAGGCATAATACCTGGAATAACCGGACAGCGTATTCCTATTCTTTCAATATCCTCCATAAAGTGATAGAAAATTCGATTATCAAAAAATAATTGAGTGATTAATACATCCACCCCTGCATCAACTTTCTCCTTTAAATAATACCAATCTTTAGTAATACTTTTGCTGTCTTTATGTCCTTCAGGATATGCTGCCGCTGCTATGGAAAAATCCCCTTTGCTTTTTATGTATTCGATTAATTTCACCGCATAGGGAAAATCATTTTTATGATAATCAAAATTCGGTTGGTTGGTTGGCGGATCTCCCCGCAAGGCCAGTATATTTTCAATTCCTTTTTGCTTTAACTCCTCTAAAATGTAATCGATATCTTCTTTAGTATGCCCTGCACAGGTCAGATGGGCCATAGCTTCCAATCCATGTTCATTTTTTATTTTTGATGCAATTTCAACTGTACGCCCTTTATTTGAGCCTCCTGCTCCATATGTAACACTAATAAAAGAAGGATTCAATTGCTTCAGTTTTGAAATAGTATCAAATACTGTATCTATTGGAATATCTGTCTTAGGCGGAAAAATTTCAAATGACAATCTTCTGGTGTCAGATGAATATATTTGCGATAGCTTCATTTTTTTCCTCCTCATTCTTCTTAAATTTTTACCATTATATCATAAATTTAAAATTATACAAGAATAATATTATTTTTTTGCGACTAAATCAACCTTTAAAGCTTTTATATCCTTGAAAAAAGCCTATTCTACTAATAGAATAGGCTTATAATTAATTAAATAATTATACATCTACATAATTTGCTTAAAGCTTAACATTTGCATTTGTTGATTAAGATCCTTTCTTTTTTCCCATCAATTAACTATATTATGTAATTACACAATACATACTATTTTTTCTATAATAAAAGCCCTGATATTCAGGGCTTTATGTAAGTGAGCAAATCTATAAGCCGAGTTCTGTATTAAACGGTCATCTATCTCGACGTATAGTTGCCTATACGCTCAAGCAACCTACCCGGGAACACGGCGGGCCACCGCATATGTTCCCCTATACGGTTTTGCTCCGGGTGGGGTTTACAGAGCCTCCTTAGTCACCTAAGGAGCGGTGAGCTCTTACCTCACCTTTCCATCCTTACCAGTAAAACTGGCGGTTTATTTCTGTTGCACTTTCCTTAGAGTCGCCTCCACTGGGTATTACCCAGCACCCTGCCCTATGGAGCTCGGACTTTCCTCAAGTACGACCTTTCGGTACTGTACTCGCGACCGTCTGATTTACTCACTTTATTTACTTAGCTTAATTATATTATCACAAGGATCAAATATGGTCAAATGAATTTTTTTCTAATGAAAACAACTACCACCAATAAATTCTCTTATAATCGAATTTTGCGGTACAGCTTCGCTGCTCACCCCTAAGAAATAATCGAGGAACTTAAACAATCTTTTAGCCTCTGAATAGCATTTAGATTTAGGATCTATCTTGAACAACAGAGGTTCTGCATATTGCTTTAATACTGCTAATTCATAAATTAAAGCAGAATTAAACATAACATCGGCTTCTTCCTGGTATGGAAATATATTTCTTTCTTCTCCTCTTCTCACAGAAGGCCATAATTCAATCGTTCTCTCCGCATCGGTTCCTCGATACAGGTAATCTCTCACAATTCTTCTTAAAAGCCTTACATCTGTTGTTGGTATCCTGTTATGGTCATCCAGATTAAGCTGTGTCAAGGCACTTATATAAATCTTAAATTTATTTTCTTTCGGAATGTCTGCTGTTAATTTTTCATTTAAACCATGAATACCTTCTATCAAAAGGACATCATTGGTGTCCATTTTTATTTTTCTGCCCTTGTACTCTCTTTTCCCATTTTTGAAATTAAAAGATGGGATTTCTACAATCTCTCCTTTTAGTAACCTTGACAAATCTTGATTGAATTGCTCTATGTCAATGGCTTCTAAAGACTCAAAATCATATTCGCCGTTTTCATCTCTGGGGGTATGCTCTCGATCTACAAAGTAGTCGTCTATTGAAAGGGCATGAGGACGCATACCATTTACACGAAGCTGAATAGCCAGTCTTTGAGCAAATGTCGTTTTTCCTGACGAAGATGGACCAGCAATTAAAACAATGCCTATCGTATCCCTTTTCTCTGCAATTTTATCCGCAATCTGAGCAATTTTCTTCTCATGAAGAGCTTCCGAAATTCTGATAAGTCCTCCGATTTCATGATCAGCTATGATGTCATTCAATGCTCCAACAGTATCTACTCTTAAAATATTTCCCCATCTTTCATATTCTAAGAAGATTTGAGAAAGCTTTTTTAATGGAGCAAATTCCGGTACTTTAGTTGGTTCTTTTGCAGTAGGAAACTGTAATATAAATCCCGGTGGATGATAAACCAGTTTGAAATATTTCAGGTATCCCGTACTGGGCACCATATAGCCGTAAAAATAATTTTTAAGCCATCCCAGTTGATACAGATTTACCATCGAAGATCTTCTGTATTTAAATAAATTTCTTTTATCATCCATACCATTTTCTTCAAAAATCTTCATAGCTTCTTCTAAGGGAATGGACATTTTTTCAAAGGGAAGATCCTGATTTACTGTTTCTTTCATCTTCTTTTCAATTTCTGTTAAAAATTCTTCGGATAAATCTTGGTCGCCTGATAATTCACAATAAAAGCCCGGTCCCATGGAGTGATGTATGATAACGTTCCCGTCTTTCTTTAACTCTTTTACCGCATACACAAGTAAAAAAGATACGCTCCTCTGATAAATTCTCATTCCGTCTGCACTTGTTAAATCAATGAATTCAATATCACAATCCTCCATAAGTTGATTGTTTAATTCTTTAATTCTATTATCCACTTTAGCTGCTACGATAGTTCCTTTGTAGCGATCCTGCACATCTTGAGCGATTTCCTGAAGTCTAATTCCTTTTATATATTTTTTTATTTCTCCATTAGGAAAAGTAACTTGTATGTTGACTAGTTCACTTGTTTGATTCATTATATTTCCCCTCCCACCTCATGTGTTTAGATATTAACTCTGAATGGCTCACCGTTTACTTTAGAAATTAGTATTTCCAGAGCATGATCCGGTTTCTGCATCTTTTCCAGATGTTCTTTAATAACAGGTACAATGAGATTCTCTGTTCCATAATGTCCAGCATCAATTAAAGAAATCCCCATCTGAAGTGCTCTCTGAGCATCATGAAATTTAACATCTCCCGTTATGAACACATCTGCTTTTTTATTAACAGCATCCTGAAGATAGGACATGCCACTTCCCGTGGTCAATGCAACTTTATTGACCAGATGATTGGATGCTCCAACAATTCTTATATTGGGCAGTTTTAATTTATCTTGAACAAATTTTGCAAATTCATCTAAAGTATAGCTTCTTTTTAATGTCCCAATTCTGCCCATGCCGTATTTTGCTTCAATATCCTGTCCTTTAAATTCTAATTCCGATAATATCGATATATTCTCTAATTCCAATATTTGAGCCAGTACATCATTCGTTCCTCCAAAGGCAATGTCCAGATTGGTATGCGCTGAATAAACTGAAATATTGTTTTGAATTAAATCGTATATGCATTTCCCTAAAATATGATCCTTTCGGATATTTTTTAAAGGTTTAAAAATAAAAGGATGATGGGTAATAACTAAATCTGCTTTTTCTGCAATAGCTTCGTTAACAACTTCAGGAATGGCATCTAAAGCAATAAGGATTCGTTTTACCTCCTGATCCATATCCCCAATCATTAAACCTACATTATCCCATTCTTCAGCTAAATACTCCGGAGCCAGTTTGTTTAATTCTTCAATAATTTTTTTACATGTTAAAGACATTTTAAAGCCTCCTCATGCAGCCTAATCTCTTGTTCTATTTCATTTATACGCTTTAGGGTATTGTCCGTTGAAGTCTCATTTAGTTTTTCTAAAATGTTTCTTAGTTGAATAAGTTTTTCTTTTATATATCTCATCAATATAGAGCTTTTACTTTCCAAAAGTTTTTTTCCAAATAAATAATATTTTATATCGTCATATTCTTCTTCTCCTGGTTCTGCAACAATAATCCAGTAATATTTATTGTCTTCATAAACTATTTCTTCATTAATGATTTTGAAATAAATTTTATGCAAATATTGTCTTACTTCTTTTTGGTCCAGTTGGGGCTGCAAAATAATTCTATTTACTCCCTTTACAAGATTAAGACGATTATTTAAAATATCAATAATTAACATTCCTCCCATTCCTGCCAATATAAGGGTATCCACTTCATTGGGCTGAATGGGTTCTAATCCGTTTCCTAATCTGGTTGCTATGATTTGCTCTGCATTATGGGCTTTTATATTTTTTTCTGCCCGCTTAAGAGGACCTCTGTTGATATCCGTTGCTATAGCTTTCTTTATAATTTTTTTCTGGTATAAGTAAATCGGTACATATCCATGATCTGTTCCTATATCTGCCACAATGGCACCTTGAGGAACTTGCTGCGCAATTGTATATAAACGTTTTGATAACTCCATATATTTCTCCTTTAAAATTAATTCATTTTAACCATATGAAAAAGAAGTTGATGCTAGTCAACTTCTATTCCAAATAATCCTTCAGTTTTTTACTTCTGCTTGGATGTCTTAATTTCCTTAAAGCCTTTGCTTCAATCTGCCTGATACGTTCCCTGGTTACATTAAATTCTTTACCAACTTCTTCGAGAGTCCTTGCTCTTCCATCATCCAGTCCGAATCTAAGACGAAGCACTTTTTGTTCCCGCTCAGTTAACGTATCAAGAACATCAATCAATTGCTCTTTAAGAAGAGTAAATGCTGCAGCTTCAGCAGGAACAGGTACATCCTCATCCGGAATAAAATCACCCAGATGGCTGTCTTCTTCTTCTCCTATGGGCGTTTCAAGAGAAACAGGTTCCTGAGCAATCTTAATGATTTCTCTTACTTTGGAAACCGGCATATTCAGTTCTTTTGCAATTTCTTCAGGCTGAGGTTCACGGCCTAATTCTTGAAGAAGTTGTCTTGATACACGAATCAATTTATTAATTGTTTCCACCATGTGAACAGGAATTCTTATGGTTCTTGCCTGATCTGCGATCGCTCTTGTAATGGCCTGGCGAATCCACCAGGTTGCATATGTACTAAACTTAAATCCTTTGCCATAATCAAACTTTTCTACTGCTTTAATAAGTCCTAAGTTTCCTTCCTGAATCAAATCCAAGAATAACATACCACGTCCTACATAGCGTTTTGCAATACTAACAACCAGTCTAAGATTGGCTTCTGCTAGTTTTCTTTTAGCTTCCGGATCCCCTTGTTCCATTCTGCGAGCCAATTCTATTTCTTCTTCTGCCGTAAGAAGAGGTACTTTTCCGATTTCTTTTAAATACATTCGCACCGGGTCGTCAATATTAATGCCTTCTGGCAGACTTAAATCCAGATCATCCAGCGGCTCTTCTTCTTCTTCAATATTACCTAATACATCAATATTCTGTCGCTCAAGATATTCATAAATTTTTTCTATTTGCTCCGGCTCCAATTCCATGTCGGAAAAATGATCCATAATTTCTTTATATTCGAGCACACCTTTTTTTTGCTTACCTAATGCGACCAATTCCTTCACACGGGTCAAAAATTTGGTTTGTTCGCTTGTTTTCACGCAGAATCCATCCTTTCCTCACCTGTCTACTATTTTAACCACTTATAAGGTTAATATACAATTTTTCTAGCTGCTTTTTCTGCTCAATTAAAGATTGAATTTCATATATATCAGTTGCATTTCTGCTTTTCATGTCGATATTTGCTTTTTTTATTAATTTAATTTGATCATTTATCGCTTTTTCAATATCATATTCCTGATTTTTACTTTTTTCGTCCCGAAAAATCATAGAAACTTGCTTTTGATCATTTAAATTTTCAAAATGATTAATCACAACAGCAGGTTCAATTTTTAAGCCTTTATCATACTGCTCATAAATTAGCTTAGCTACTTTCATTAATACTGGATCAATAAAGTCTTCATAAGATAAATGTGGCTTAATTTTATGATAGTGTAGTGGATTATTATAAAGGAAATTAAGAATATTCTTTTGAGCCTTATATAATCCGTTTTTCTCATCTATGTTGTTAAATACATTATTTACTTTTAAATGATCGTGGAGTTCACTTTCCTGTCTTTGTGAATAACTACTCAGTTTAATACTATTTTTTCTTTGAAATTCTTGAGTTTTCTTTATTTCATTCAAAATAGACTGGGTAGAAATTTTGGTATCATTAGATATTTCCTGAAGATATACATCCCGCTCAATCTCATTGTCTAGCCTGGAAAGTAATTGTGCTACTTCCATGGTAAATTTAATTTTTTGCTCAGTATCTTCAATGTTATATTTTTTTCTTAAGACCGAAACTTGAAAAGTAACTGCCCCCATGGCATGATCAAGCAATTGTTGAAATGCCTCAGGGCCGTTTTGCTTAATAAAATCATCAGGATCTTTCTCTCCGGGTACTTGGACCACTTTTATTTTTAATCCAGCAGACGATAAAATAGGTATCGCCCTTAATGCAGCGTTGGTCCCTGCTGTATCGCTGTCATAAATTATAACAACTTCTCCTGTATAGCGTTTTAATAAAGATGCCTGCTGATAGGTAAAAGCTGTACCAAGAGAAGCCACTACATTTTCAAATCCTGCCTGATATAAGGATATAACATCCATATACCCCTCAACAATCAATATTTGATTCTTCCCAGATGTTCTTGCATAATTAAGACCATAAAGATTTTTACTTTTATCAAATAAGGGAGTATCCGGAGAATTCATATATTTGGGCAGACTATCATCCAGCACGCGTCCGCCAAAACCAATGACCTGATTATGAACATCAAAAATAGGAAACATAATTCTATTTCTAAATCTATCCACATACCCTTTACCTTTTTTCTTTGGTATAACCAATCCGCTTTTTGAAATATGCTCCTCCTCGTATCCTTTATACAGTAAATATTGATATAAATCTCCAAAGTCCATGTTTGAATAGCCTATTCCAAAAAGCTTTTGAGTGTTCTTGCTTAACTTTCTTTTATTCAAATATTCACTGGCCTGTTGGCCCCTTAAGGAGCGCAGATTTGCATAAAAATATTTAGCAGCTTCCTTATGCATATCCAGCAAAATCTGCTTTTCTTCCATCTTTTTGCGAACTTCTTCTGAATATTCAGGTTGTGGTAAAGTAATATGTGCCCTGTCAGCCAAATGCTTGATCGCTTCTACGAAACTAAAATTCTCCATCTGCATAATAAATGTAAATACATTGCCACCTGCCTGACAACCAAAACAATAATACATTTGCTTATCAGGGCTGACAGAGAAAGAAGGCGTATCTTCATTATGAAATGGGCATAATCCAAAATATGAACTGCCCTTTCTTTGTAATCTCACATATTCAGAAACTACGTCCACCAAATCATTTTGGCTTCGAATTTCTTCAATGATTTCTTCTGAATAATACATGGGACTCCCCTATCTTTTTGGACCTATCAAAATACATATATTTGTTTCGACATATTTTTCGGAAATCCTTTAAGCTCACAAAGATTTGTTTAAAATATATAAAAAAACAAAAATAATGACCATTATATTAACCAATTTACCTTTAACATTTTAAGTCTGCTCAATCAACTTGATCAGATTTTTTTTAAATTTAGCATTATCCAGTTCATTTCTTTTTCGCGGGCCTTTTGTACGACCACCTGCTCTTCTTATTTCGCTATTTAAATGCCTATCATAAAGTAATAAATCGATTTGCTCATTTAGATAAATATTGCCATTTGGAGAAATTGCTCTTGCTCCTTTTGATAAAACAAGAGAAGCCAAACCATAATCCTGAGTAACAATAATATCATCTCTTTTTACATGATTCATTATGGTCATATCTACCGACTGAGGTGCTGAGTCTACTATCTTATATTCCATATCAAATCTCTTATTTGGAACATGTGCGTAGCTGCAAAAAACGATTGCTTTAATATTATATTCCTTTGAAACATCTTCAATTATCTTTAAGACGGGACAACTATCGCCATCAATAATAATTCTAAAATTTTCCATTACATGATCTCCTATAGAATATTCCACGAAGAAGGTACGTATATTTCCATATATTTATTAATGGCATATCGATCCGTCATCCCCGCAATATAATCGCATACAATTCTTTCTTTCATCTCATCTCCTGATTTATAATGTAAATAGAATTCTTTTGGGATACTTTCAGGATGTTTAATAAAATAATAATACAGCTGCTCAACAATATGTTCTGCCTTTTTTTCCTGATTTTTTGCCTGTGAACCTATATATACATGTTCAAACATAAACGCCCGGAGTTTTTTCACCATTTTACCTATTTCATCGCTCATTTTAATATCAGGTTGATGAATACTGTTTTTGATCACATCTATAATCATAGTATTAATTCTTTCACCAAAGCTATTCCCTAAAATTTCAACACAATCTTTTGGAAGATCTGTTTCTTTTAATACTTTTCCTCTTATAGCGTCATCAATGTCATGATTAATATACGCGATTTTATCTGAAATTTGAACAACTTTTCCTTCCAAAGTACTTGGATTACCTTTTGTCTGATGGTTAATAATTCCATCCCTTACTTCCCATGTAAGGTTCAATCCTTTTCCGTTTCGTTCAAGTATTTCTACTACTCTCAAACTTTGCTCACTATGGCTAAAACCCATAGGACATACTTCATTTAACACATATTCTCCCGTATGTCCAAAAGGGGTGTGGCCTAAATCATGTCCTAAAGCAATAGCTTCTGTAAGGTCTTCATTTAAAGACAGTGCCCGGGCAATAGTCCTTGCAATCTGTGCAACTTCCAGTGTATGAGTTAGTCTTGTACGGTAGTGATCTCCTTCCGGAGATATAAACACCTGAGTTTTGTGTTTTAATCTCCTAAAAGTTTTGCAGTGAAGAATCCTGTCACGATCTCTTTGAAAATCTGTTCGAATATCACATTTGGGCTCATCATATTTTCTTCCTTTGCTTTCTTTACTTTTCACTGCATACGGACTTAGAAAATCAAACTCCCTTTTCTCTTGAATCTCTCTAAGGTGCAACGTTATCACCACCTGTTCTTACATGTTATAACACTCCTCATACTTAAATATATACTACACATTTTTTCAAAATCCTTCAAAATCATTTGATAAAAAAATTACCATCATCCCTTTAACAAGGAATAATGGTAATGACTTTTAAACAGATTCTACTGATTTGTCCTTACCCTTTAAAACATATTGGATAAAAATTATGAATACTATAATCACAATACCAATAAGATCTGTAGTCAAGCTTGGTTCAATGAGCATAAGACCACCTGCAACCGCCAGAATTCTCTGCCATATTGGAAGTTTTGACTTCATAAAACCTTCTAAACCACCTGCAATAGCAAACATACCAAGCATGGATGTAATAGAAAACTGAATAATCTGTGGCAGCGAAGTATTCACCATCAACATTGCAGGATTTAGTACAAACATATACGGAATAATAAATGCCGATATAGCCAGCTTAGTGGCAATGACTCCAGTCCGAATAGGATTTCCGCCAGAAATTGCTGACCCTGCATAGGCTGCCAAAGCTACTGGTGGCGTAATGTCTGCAACTACACCAAAGTAAAATACAAAAAAGTGTGCAGCAAGGACCGGTGTTTCCGGCATCAATTTCAATATGATCGGTGCAGTGATGGTAGCCATAATAACATAATTTGCAGTAGTTGGTACACCCATTCCTAATATAAGACAAGCAATCATCGTTAAAAACAATGCAATAATGTTAATGCCTCCTGATAAAGTAAGCAAGCCATCAGCAAGCTTAAGGCCTAAACCGGTAAGGGAGACAATTCCTACTATAATACCTGCTATTGAGCATGCTGCAGCAACTCCAATGGTATTTTTTGCACCGTTTTCCAAAGCTTCAACAAAAGTTTGAGGCGTCAGCCTTGTATCTTCCCGAAACATACTGACAACAATAGAAGTCAGTATGGCAAGACAGGCAGCTCGAGATGCAGTATATCCTATAGACATCGTTGTAATCAATACAACAATGGGGAGGAACAAATATCCTTTCTGGAAAAACAATTTAAAAAAGTTAGGAATGTGTTCCTTGGGAAGTCCTTTTAATCCAGTCTTTTTTGCTTCAAAATGTACCATTAGAAAAATACCGCTAAAGTAGAGGATTGCCGGAAAAACTGCTGCTAAGGCAATCGTAGCATAGCTTGTTTCTGTCATTTCAGCCATAAGGAATGCAGCTGCTCCCATAATTGGAGGCATAATTTGTCCTCCGGTTGAAGCAGCAGCCTCAACCGCTGCAGCAAAATCTTTGTCATATCCTGCTTTTTTCATTACAGGAATAGTAACACTACCAGAACCAACAGTATTAGCAACAGAACTACCAGAGTACATTCCTTCCAGGGCACTGGAAATAACCGCAACCTTGGCAGGTCCACCTACTGCTCGCCCTGCAATGGAATTGGCCATATCTATAAAAAAAGTACCAATGTTCGTCTTTTCAAGAAATGAACCTAAAATAATAAACAATACAATAAAAGTTGAGCAAACACCTATAGGCGTACCAAGTATCCCATCAAGGGTATAAAATAATGTGTATACGATACGCTTTAAGGAATATCCTGCATAAAAAGCATAAGCAATGAAAGCGCCGGCAACCACCAAAATTGGAATACCAACTACTCTTCTGCATACTTCAGCAGTAATAAGTAATCCTACAACACCAACAATAACATCTAATTGAGTGATACGAGTTGCTCTGGCAGAAAGAGTTTCAAAATTAATGATAAAATACGCAAAACAAGCTGCTCCTACAATACCAAGAACTATGTCATACCAAGGTACATAATTTTCCCTTTTTGCAGACTTTTTCTTCGCTGGATAAAGTGCAAAGGCCATAAAAATAATAAAGCCTACAAAAGAAGTTCTGCGGATTTGTTCCGGCCAGACGCTAAAAAGATTCATATAAAATATATACAGAGAAAAAACAACTAAGATACAACGTACAATCTTTCTGGGTACACCAGTATAATGCCTTGTATTAGATTCTCGATCATATTCAGCCATTAAGGCATCTACATCGATTTGCTCTGCTTCTTCCATTAAAGAATGGGCTGTGTGTTTTACTTCAGACATACATCATCCTCCTTATTTTTTGATTTTTATACCTATTCCAAATCAAAAACCGTATTTTAAAATTTATTGATTACCTGGTTCATCATTTCGAACAGATATAAACCTTCGTCCAGTTACAAACTGAACAGTCGTATTTTTTCCACAGAGTTCTCGCAAACTAATATCCTTTCCATTAATATGTAAAATATGATCAGAAACTGTCCCAACAATATAAGAAAGACGATCCATTAACTTATTAAAACCACTGACAATCATAGCACCATCTGAGCCATATTCCAGAGATTGTCCTTCTTCTATTTCTGTCTGTACACCTGCACCAAAAGCATAATAAATTGTTCGATCAACATAAATTTTACCAGTCCTGATTTGATAAACATCAGTCACCGGGCTATTATTTACAGAATGAATAAAAGTAACAGAAAACTCGTCTCCATCATTAACAGGAAAAGATGCGATAATTTCACCTGTGTCACTATTTTTTAAAATTAGACATGGAGAGGAAAAAACAAAGAATAAAATAACGGAGACCGTAAACAATACAGCCACGATTGCGGCCCCCGTCAGTAAATTAATTCTTTTCATTATTTCAAAACGCCGATTTCTTTATAATATTTTTCTGCACCTGGATGTATAGGTATAGAAATACTGGAGACTGAATACTCAGGATTTAATTCAGCACCCTTTGGATGCGCATTTGCAATTTCATCTGCATTTTCAAAAAGGGCTTTGGTCATGTTATAAACCAAATCTTCACTAAGACTGTCAGAAACAATGTAAGTAGCCACTACAGCCACAGTCTGGACATCAGTATCGACACCTTTATAAGATCCACCTGGAACAGAAAATTTTGTATAGAAGGGATATTTCTCAATTAATTTTGCTGCATGTTCATCATCAATTTCCAGCAAATTAATTTGGTTGGAAGTAGCAAGTTCTACAATTGCAGTTGTGGGTGCTCCAGCAACACAGAAAAAGGCATCTATTTTATCATCCTTTAATGCGGTTGCACTGTCACCAAAACTTAAATTGCTGACAACAATATCATCAAATGTCATATCATAAGCTTCAAGAATTTGACGGGCATTAAACTCTACTCCTGAACCAACGTCCCCTACAGAAACACGTTTACCTTTAAGATCTGCAATAGAAGTAATTTCTTTCTTGGATACTATTTGACAAACTTCTGCATAAAGTCCTGCCATAGCAGAAAAACCAGAAATTTTTTCTCCTTCAAAAAGATCAATACCATTATAAGCATAATACATAACATCATTTTGAACGATACCCATGTCTGCTTCTTTATCTGATACAAGATAAATATTTGCTTTTGAAGCACCAGTGGATTGTACATTAAAACTTAAGTTATTAACTTTTTGACTAAGCACTTGAGATACTGCCCCACTATAAGCATAATATGTACCTGTCGTGCCGCCTGTAGCCATCTTTAATGTAGTCTTTCCTCCACAACCTGATAAAACCAAAGAAATCATCAGTACCATGGACACTAAAACATACAAACTCTTTCTCATAAATCATCCTCCTGCAAATTAAAAATTTTGAATCCTGAATGATTACCAAAGGAAATATTCAAATCCATACTATAATAGTTTATAACAATACTAAATTTTTTTCAACAGATTCGCTTAAGTTAGTTGCAATCTCAATATTTTTTTATAATAATTCTGCTTTGACATTTATAATTTGACTTTGCAATTGCATACTGAAAAATTTTTTTCAATATTTGATTGACAATTCTAACTATTGTTCATTTCTTGTTGAACTTTTATCTAATTTTCAACGATGATCTATGGTTTCATTTAATCTCTTCACTTAAAAGCCAGCAATTATCACTGCTTCTATTTTCCTGTCGAAAACAGATTGAACCTGATTGACCATTTTATTTTATAGATACTTTTTATTTATTATATAAAAAAATGTTGTGATACATGAAATGATCATATATCACAACATTTAAGATTTTGCACGAAACGTAGATCTACATCAAATTTATTGTTTTATTATTTTTGACCAAGGTTTACTTGACCATTAGATACTGCAGCTTGAGCAGCAGCTAATCTTGCGATTGGCACACGGTATGGTGAACAGGATACATAGTTTAATCCAATTCTATGACAGAATTCGATAGAAGATGGATCTCCACCATGTTCTCCACAAATACCTAATTTAATATCAGGTCTTGTAGCGCGGCCTTTTTCAGCAGCAATTTGGATTAATGCTCCTACACCTGTTTGGTCTAATTTAGCAAATGGATCAAATTCATAAATTTGTTTTTCATAATAATCATCTAAGAATTTGCCAGCATCATCGCGAGAGAATCCAAAGGTCATTTGAGTTAAGTCGTTTGTACCAAAGGAGAAGAATTCAGCTTCTTTTGCAATTTGGTCTGCAGTAACCGCAGCTCTTGGAATTTCAATCATGGTACCAACTTTATAGGTTAACTCAATTCCAGATTCTTTGATGATTTCATCAGCAGTTTTCACAACTACAGATTTAACATATTCTAATTCTTTAATATCTCCAACCAATGGAATCATGATTTCTGGTACGATATCATAACCTTTGTTTTTCTTAACTATTACAGCAGCTTCTATAATTGCTCTTGCTTGCATTTCTGCAATCTCAGGATAAGATACTGCCAAACGGCATCCACGATGACCCATCATTGGGTTAAATTCATGCAAGGATTCTACCGTAGCTTTTAATTCTTCGAATGTTACACCCATATCTTGCGCTAATTCTCTGATATCATCATCAGCTTGTGGTAAGAACTCATGTAATGGTGGGTCAAGAAGACGTACAGTTACAGGACGTCCTTCCATAGCTTCGTAAATTCCAATAAAGTCTTCTCTTTGTAATGGAAGAAGTGCATCTAAAGCTTTTCTTCTTTCTTCTTCTGTTTTAGCAAGAATCATCTTACGTACTTTTGGAATACGATCTTCTTCAAAGAACATATGCTCAGTACGAGTTAATCCTATACCTTCTGCACCAAATTCTACTGCAATTCTAGCATCTTTTGGTGTATCAGCATTTGTTCTAACCTGAAGTTTTCTTACTTTATCAGCCCATCCCATGAATTTAGCGAAATCTCCAGAGATTTCAGGTTCAACAGTAGGAATATCTTCTCCATAAACATTACCTGTAGAACCATCTAATGAAATATAATCTCCTTCATGGAAAGTTCTTCCGCCTAATGTGAAATATTTTTCTTCTTCATTGATTTTAATTTCACCAAGTCCGGATACACAACATGTTCCCATACCTCTTGCTACTACAGCAGCATGAGAAGTCATACCTCCACGAGCAGTTAAGATACCTTGAGCAGCTACCATTCCTTCGATATCTTCAGGAGATGTTTCAAGACGCACCAAGATAACTCTTTCTCCTGCTTCTTTAGCAGCTTTTGCATCATCAGCAGTAAAGTATACTCTACCTGCAGCAGCTCCAGGAGATGCTGGAAGACCTCTTCCAATTGGTTTAGCAGCTTTTAATGCCTTTGCATCAAATGTTGGATGCAATAATTGGTCTAATTGCTTTGGATCTACTTTAAGTAAAGCTTCTTCTTCTGTAATAAGTCCTTCTTCAACTAAATCTACAGCAATCTTTAATGCAGCTGCAGCTGTTCTCTTACCATTACGGGTTTGAAGGAAATACAATTTTTTATTTTCAATGGTAAATTCCATGTCTTGCATGTCTTTGTAGTGATTTTCAAGTTTATTAGCAATTTCAACAAATTGTTGATATACTTCAGGCATATCTTCTTCTAATGTTTTGATTGGCTTTGGTGTACGGATACCCGCAACAACGTCTTCACCTTGAGCGTTGATAAGGTATTCTCCATAGATCGCTTTTTCTCCTGTAGCAGGGTTTCTTGTAAAGGCAACTCCTGTACCAGATGTTTCACCCATGTTACCAAATACCATCATTTGAACGTTAACAGCAGTTCCCCAGCTGCTAGGAATATCATTCATTCTTCTGTATACGATCGCACGAGGATTGTTCCATGAACGGAATACTGCTGTAACAGCTTCCATTAATTGAGTCTTTGGATCTTGTGGGAACTCTTCTCCCTTTTCTTCCTTATATAATTCCTTAAATCTAGCAACAACATTTTTCATATCTTCTGCTGTTAAGTCAGTATCGTACTCTGCACCTTTTGCTTCTTTAATTTCATCCAAAACTCTTTCGAATTTAGATTTGGAAATACCCATAACAACATCAGAAAACATTTGAATAAATCTTCTATAAGAATCATAAGCAAAACGAGGATTGTTAGTAGCTTTTGCAAATCCTTCAACTGCTTGGTCATTTAATCCTAAGTTTAAAATCGTATCCATCATACCAGGCATGGATGCTCTTGCACCAGAACGTACAGATACGAGTAAAGGATTTTCTGTATCGCCAAATTTTTTCCCTGAAATTTCTTCTAATTTAGCTAAGGATTCTTCAATTTGTTTTACGATTTCATCAGAAATTTTTTGACCTTTTTCATAGTATTCATTACATGCTTCTGTTGAAACAGTAAATCCTTGTGGAATTGGTAGTCCCAATTTTGTCATTTCAGCTAAGTTTGCACCTTTTCCGCCAAGAATTTCTCTCATTGATGCATCGCCTTCACTGAACATGTAAACAAATTTCTTGCTCATGAAAATTACCTCCTGTACATTTTAATGTTCTTTTGTTATAGAATAGCAAAACTTTCGTTATTTGATTTCATTAATTATATGGAACGAAAATAGTAATTTTTATCTCTATCTATTACCAAGTTTTGTCTATTCACATCATTAATAATTATATCATAAAAACTAAAAAATCATAGAGGGATTTTTAAAAAATTTTAAAATTCCACTTTCTCTCTTAAATAAGATTCTAAATCTTCAATCTTGATTCTTTCCTGCTCCATGGTGTCTCTATTTCTAACCGTTACAGAATGATCGGTTTCTGAATCAAAATCGTAAGTAATACAGAAAGGCGTTCCTATTTCATCTTGTCTTCTGTATCTCTTTCCAATACTGCCACTTTCGTCAAATTGCACATTATATAGTTTTGCCAGATTTTCATAGATTTTAAACGCTGAGTCCGAAAGTTTTTTGGAAAGAGGTAAAACTGCAGCTTTAACAGGGGCTAAGGCTGGATGGAATCTAAGGACTGTTCTTACATCTCCTTCTCCAATTTCTTCTTCATCATAAGCTTCACATAAAAATGCCAGTGTTACACGGTCAGCACCCAATGAAGGTTCAACACAATAAGGGATATATTTTTCATTCAGGTTCGGATCAAAATAACTTAAGTCTTCTCCTGAATGTTCTTGATGCTGCTTCAAGTCATAATCGGTTCTATCCGCTATACCCCATAATTCTCCCCATCCAAAAGGAAATAAATATTCTATATCAGAAGTCGCATTACTGTAATGAGACAATTCTTCTGGGGAGTGATCCCTAATACGCATATTTTCTTCCTTAATGCCTAAATTCAAAAGCCATTGCTTACAAAAATCTTTCCAATAATTAAACCATTCTAAATCTTTTCCTGGTTCACAGAAAAATTCTAATTCCATCTGCTCAAATTCTCTGATACGGAATATGAAGTTTCCGGGAGTAATTTCATTTCTGAAGGATTTCCCGATTTGTCCTATACCAAAAGGTATTTTTTTTCTAGTAGTTCTTTGAACATTTTTGAAATTAACAAAGATGCCTTGAGCTGTCTCCGGGCGCAAATAAACAACACTTTTAGAATCTTCCGTAACACCCTGATGAGTTTTAAACATTAAATTAAATTGCCTGATATCGGTAAAATTGGTTGATCCACAACTGGGGCAAGGGATATGATTTTCATCAATGTACTGTTTCATTTTAGAGTTTTCCCAACCATCAACAGAAATCTGTATTCCGTTTTCTTTTGCATAATTTTCTATCAGTTGGTCAGCTCTGAATCTTTCTTTACATTCCTTACAATCCATAAGAGGGTCATTAAATCCTCCTACATGCCCTGAAGCTACCCATACTTGAGGGTTCATTAAAATAGCACAGTCCACTCCCACATTGTATGGGCTTTCCTGAATAAACTTTTTCCACCATGCTTTTTTTATGTTGTTCTTAAGTTCAACACCCAGAGGACCGTAATCCCATGAATTAGATAATCCTCCATAAATCTCTGATCCAGGATAAACAAATCCTCTATTTTTTGCTAAAGCAACTATTTTTTCCATAGTCTTTTCCATTCTTATTACCTCCATTATGAAATTATATTTGTGCAACAAAAAAAGCCTGTTCATCCCATAAGGGACGAAAGACTTTATGCTTCCGCGGTTCCACCCTTGTTGATGTGAAAACACATCCACCTTGTTAAACCTTCATCTGCTCGAAAGCTCCCTTCACTAAATATATTGATCGGACTTCCACCATCTCCGACTCGCTATACAAATCTATTTAGCTACTCTTCTTTCTCATCGCAGAGTATTAAATTAAAATTAATCTAACAAATTCCTTAAACTTTGTCAATACGGATTACTCATAATTATTTTGAACTTCCCTCAAAAAATCTAAAGTTTTAAAACTTTTTTCTATATGATATGCCAAATAACTTTGAGTAATTTTATCCAATTCCTCTAAGATCTTTTCATCCAGATCAAATTTAAAAAGCTCAGATAAATCAGAAGATAATATGTACTGAATGGTATACCATGTCCCTCTGGACATTTTATGAGAATAATGATCTTTGTTACTGCAGTCGTTACACAAAATTCCTCCAAGCCTTGAACTAAATCGATGAATGTCTTCTTGTCCTCCACAATTGACGCATTGAAACATTTCAGGCATATAACCAATCGAAGCCATTAATCTTAACTCATATATTTTAGCAATTAATTTTGGGTTTCTGTTGGTTTTTTCTAAAACAGAAAGGGTCTTTAGAGTCAGTAGGAGAAGATCTTCATTAACTTGTTCTTCTTCAAGTACAGAATCCAGAAGTTCAAAAAAATAGGAGGCATACGTCAATTTTATAATGTCTTCCCGTATGCCATGAAATGTATGAATAACCTCTAATTGCTGTATAATATTATAATTTTTCCCTTGATGTATTAAAAAGTCACAATAGGAAAACATCTGTGTTCCGGCGGTTAAACGACTTTTACTTTTTCTTGCGCCTTTTGCAGAAACAGATATTTTACCCTTAAGCTTAGTAAATATCTTAAGGATTTTATCTGCTTCTCCTACATTGATTTCCTTTAGGACTATTCCTTTTGATTTAATATGTTCCATTTTATTCATCTTTCTTCGATTTATTTTCAACCTTTAATTTATCTGTTTGAGGAACCAGTTCTTTAGATGCTTCTTCGTTGCAATGAGTACATTCTTTTAAAGCAAGATAAGCCTCTATATTTCCTGTTTTTTGAAAAACATCCCAAAAAATTTTTTCAAGCATATCGAGTCCCCCTATTTTAGATTTGTATTATTAGGGTATCCTCTTAGCTTGTTTATATACTGCAAAAAACTTACCAGTGTTACATCCCTTGACAAAATACTATTAAATTCCTGCCATTAATTTTACTAATGTAAAGTAAATGATGTTTCCTGTAATATCTATCGTTGTTGAAATAAATGGTGCTGAAGCAACCGCAGGATCAATACCAATGTTCTTAAAAATCAGCGGAGCCAATGTTCCTATCGTAGAAGCAGTTAACATATTAGCGGCCATAGAAATCCCTACAACTGGTCCTAATTGGGGCTGCGAAAAAACGATGCCAGCAACCAGACTCGTTGCAAGGCCACAAATGGCTCCAATAAATATACCAACTAACGCTTCTCTTAATAAATTTTTTGAAATTTCCTTGCTGTTAATTCTTCCGGTTGCAATTCCTCGTACAGTCAATGTAGAAGATTGAGTACCGATGTTTCCACCCATTCCCGTTAAAGCCGGCATGAATTTTACTAATGCGGCATTTTGGCTGATTTGACTTTCAAACCCTGTAATAACTGCCCCAGTAATAAAACTTCCTGCCAAGGTAACCATCAACCATGGCAGTCTTGATTTTACAGAAGATACCAGATGACTGGCAGTACTGTCATTTTCATCGTATTCAACTTCGCCAGTACCTGCAATCCTGAAAATATCTTCCGTCGCTTCTTCTTCAATAACATCCAGAATATCATCTACTGTAATAATTCCTTGAAGAATAGTTTCATTGTCCACAACAGGTATGGCAAGCAAGTCATATTTCGCTACTGCTTTAGCAACTTCTTCCTGGTCCATATTAACATTTACATAGATGACATTACTTTGCATAACCTCAGACACAAGTCGGTCTGGTTTGCTCATTATAATTTCCCTAAGAGACAAAACACCTACTAAAGTACCAATATAGTCTGTTACGTAGACGTAATAGATCGTTTCTGCTTCACTTTCCATGTTTCGTAGTGCTTCTATTGCCTGACTTATGGTCATATCTTCTCTAACAGAGACAAATTCGGTGGTCATAATACCACCAGCAGTATCTTCACTGTAGTGCATTAAGTCGCGAATATCTGCAGCATCTTCATGGTCAAATAATTCTATAATTTTTGTCTGTTCACTTTCGGATAACTCACCAAGAATATCCGCGACATCATCTAAGGACATTTCATCAAGAATTTCTGTAGTTTTTTCTGCAGTCAAATTTTCAAGTATTGCTGCAAAAGTATCTCCGTCTACTTCATTTAAAACTTCTGCTGCTGTGTCATGGGGTAACAGCTTAAATAAATACTTCTGCTCTGACTCATTTAAATCGAGCAGTATTTCTGCAATATCAGCTGGATGGAGTTCTTCTATCCTGTATATTAGCTCCTTACTGGCTGAATTCTGAATTAAATTTTTAATCTCATCCAACAAATTTGGCTGTTCCATTTTTCTCACCCCACTTCATTGCGTCTACGATTTTATTGTAATATAGAGACTATTCATTTTCAAATAGATTTTGGATCGAATCCGAAATTTTTTAATAAGAAATCGTCATCTCTCCAGTTCTTTTTGACTTTCACCCATAGCTCAAGGAAAACTTTAGAACCTAACAACCTTTCTATATCGATTCTTGATCTGCTGCCAATTTGCTTTAACATAGAACCTTGCTTACCAATAACAATTGCCTTATGAGAATCCCTTTCACAATATATTACTGCATTGATATCAACAATATCCTGATCTTCCCTTTTCTTCATGCTTTCAATTTCGACTGCAATGCCATGGGGAATTTCCTGTTGCAGTAAATGTAAAGCCTTCTCCCGAATCAATTCTGCTACCAGTTGTTTTTCTGGCTGATCTGTAATCATATCAGCAGGAAAGTACTGAGGGCCTTTAGGAAGTCTTTCACGAATAACATCAAGAAGCCTGTCACAATTTTCTCCTGTAAAGGCAGATATAGGAATGATTTCAGCAAAGTTATATACATTTTTATAAGCTTCAATGACTTCTAACAGAGCTTGCTTCTCCACAGTATCAATTTTGTTAATCACTAAAATAACAGGCGTCTTTACCTTTTGAAGTTCGGAGATCACATAACGATCCCCTTGTCCTATATGGGGAGTCGGTTCTACCAACATAAGTACAATATCCACTTCATTCAAGGTAGTTTCCGCTACTTTTACCATATAGTGCCCAAGCTTATGTTTTGGTTTATGAATACCTGGAGTATCAATAAATACCACTTGAAAATCATCTCTGGTCAAAATACTTTGGATTCTGTTTCTGGTCGTTTGAGGTTTATCCGACATAATCGCTATTTTTTCACCCACCAGGTGATTCATGAGAGTAGATTTTCCTACATTGGGCCTTCCTATAATTGTTACAAATCCTGAACGAAATTCTGATTTCAAGTTCATTCCTCCTTTTAATCTATATCAATAGTATGGCTTATATCTTTTTTTAAATAGCATATTAAATTTAATATATAATCTTTGATTTGACAAGAAAATTGAAATACTTCTACTGAATAAAAGATACAGCATATTCACTCACATTTATTACCATAAATGTATAAAATATATAAAAAATGATTTTAAAGGAGTGCATGCAGAATGAATATGCCTAATCCTAAGCATATGCCAAAACATATTCCCATGCCTATGTATATGCCAAAAGATGTTAAACTGGCAAGAGCTTACGTTCCTGATCAACCCTATGAACGCTTATTCCCGCTAAATGAAGCTTTAATGAAAGGTACCCTTTTCGCTAATCTTTATCAACCATATAATAGGAAAAATCAGTGAAGGAGGTCACCCTATGGACATGAATCGCGAGCAATTAATGCGAAAAATCCAAGAAGTGGAATTTGCAGTCATTGATATTAACTTATTTTTAGATACCCATCCCACACATCAACAAGCACTTATGGATTTTAATAAACTTACCCAGGAATTAATGAATTTAAAAATGATGTATGAACGACAATATGGCCCACTAACCAATTTTGGATATGCTCCAAGCCAATATCCGTGGCAATGGATAGAATCTCCTTGGCCTTGGGAAGATGAGTATACATGTAAGGAGGATATGCCATGTGGATTTATGAAAAGAAGTTAGAATATCCTGTAAAAGTTAGTACCTGCAACCCTGCTCTTGCAGCCATGATCATAGAGCAATTTGGCGGTGCAGATGGAGAATTGGCTGCTTCTCTAAGATATCTTACTCAAAGGTGGACAATGCCAACCAATCAGGCAAAGGCAATACTTACAGATATTGGTACAGAAGAACTTGCCCATTGGGAGATGATTGGAACGATTGTTTATCAACTTACTAAAGACCTTCCTGAATCTAAAATTGTTGGAACCCCTTTCGAACAACACTATGTAAATCATGGACTTGATCTGTATCCTCACGATGCATCAGGAGTTCAATTTAGTGCAAAATATTTTAACGCAAAAGGCGATCCGATTGCTAATCTTCATGAAAATATGGCTGCTGAGCAAAAGGCTAGAGCCACATATGAACATTTAATCAACATCAGCGATGATCCAGGAGTAATTGATGCCCTACGATTCCTTCGTCAAAGAGAAGTTGTCCACTTCCAGAGATTTGGAGAAGCATTAAGAATCGTTCAAGAATATCAAGATTCTAAAAAAATCTTTTAAAAAGCCCTGCCTCGGCAGAGCTTTTTACTTTATATCTTGTCCGGTAAAAGCAAAGGGTAGGATCTCTTCCGTTTTATAGATCCTGTATTCTCCTTTGCTATTCCCTAATATAATTTCTCCATCCCTCATAAATTCAGCAATAACCTGCCTGCAGATTCCACAGGGATAAGTAAAATCCCCTGAGCTGCTTACTATGGCTATAGCCTTGATATTTTTTTCTCCTTCGGATACTGCCTTAAAAATAGCAGTTCGCTCGGCACAATTGGTTGCACCATAGGAGGCGTTTTCTATGTTGCAACCAGTAAAAAACTCTCCTTTTTCTGTTAAAACTGCTGCTCCGACTTTAAAATTGGAATATGGAACATAAGCTTTTTCCCTAGCCTCTTCAGCCTTTTTAATCAATTCTCTGTAATCCATATTTACTCCTCCATTTCGTGTGCAGAAAGAAGTTCTACGTCTTTATTCATTGGAAAAACGCATACCCATGTTTTTCCCTTATTCATTTTCAATACAGTCCCATTTTCATTTAAAAAAGAAGTTGGAGATTGATGAGATTTTTTAGACCATGTAAGGGGAACTGCCTTACCATTGGTAATGTATAGCCCAGTTCCTTTGCCAACTAATTCCACTTCTTTTCTTCCCGCGGTATCTTTAGGTATAGGATATATTGGCGCAAACTGTACAATAATGTTTTTAACAGTTAATTGCTCATTATTTTCGATATCAATATGAGGCTCTCCAAATTGATATCTCTTATATAAATTAGTATCCTTGTCAAATCGAAACTCCGATACTTGGTAACTAGAAAAAGGTAAAAGCACTACTTCTGCAACCTGCCCTTTTGAAGGTGTAATTTCTTCCTCTAAGAAGTGGAACACCGGCTCAAGATCCTTTCTTTTTTCTTTATCATACCCTACCATATCCCATGCCTTTAAAATTTTCTCGGCATTGGTGTAAGCACTATGCTCTTTCATTCCTGGCTTATTATATCTTTCCGGATCTCTCCAAAACATTACTTCATCTAAATAAGATATTCCTTCCAAATGTGAAACATTCCATTCTTCAAAGGCTTTCTCAGCCTGTGGACTTCTTCCGTAATGGACAAATATTGCATCATGATCCAGGGCAAAGTCTAAATAATAATGTCTTGCACTACGAACAGGCCCTATTTTTTTAGCATCGAAATCTTGAAATACCGCCATAAGTCGTGTAATTTCGCCTTCCACTAAAGTTTCATAAATAATATCTGCCTGAGAAATACCACTTTGCGGAAGAGCCTTTTTTAAATTATTAATCATAACAGCCACCGGTCTTCTTTTTGCTACCTCTTCATCAATCCACAATCCTGTCAGGGGATTGATTGCTTTTCCTTCAGTAGAAATTTTCTCTTCTTCTAAAATATTGTCGTTTTGCATTGATTCTGAATCCTGGTAATCTTGGGTATCCAATGAAGTCTTTTGATTACAGCCAACAAGTAGAAATAATATCAAAAGCATTCCGATAATGGAAGCCAAAAACTGATATTTCCTCATTTTATCCCCCCAAACGGACAATCATCTGCTGAGTCCCACAGTCTGCAATACTTTCTCCTGCTTTTCAAACATTATTTTTTCTTCATCTTCCTCCATATGATCATAACCCATTAAATGAAACATACTGTGGGATACTAAAAAACCAATTTCTCTTTCAAGAGAATGATTGTATTCTTTAGATTGTTCGATTGCTTTATCAATTGAAATGATAATATCTCCAAGCATTAAATCCCCTGTTTCGGGATTTATGTATTCTTCCAAACCTTCTAACGAAAAAGAATCGTTTTCCCCAGCTGTCGTTGAATCTTCAAACTCCAGCAGAGGGAAGGAAAGTACGTCTGTAGGTCTGTCAATATTTCTAAATTCTTTATTGATTGCTTGTATTTCATTATTATCCACAAAAGTAATGCTTACTTCAACATCAAGAGGGTATTTTTCCACCTTAAGCGCTTGCACTATGATCTCTTGAATCAATTGCTTCATTTTCTCGCTCAACTGGAATGATGTTTTGTTTTCCATCCAAATCTTCATTATTTTTATCCTCCGTCCCATCAGGGTATTTGATTCTCTCATGGTACATTCCATTAAATACTTTCATAAAAGCTTGTACAATTGTCTCCAAATCTTTTATTGTAAGGTTACTGTCATCCAACTGTCCTTCATCCAATTTATTTTTAATGAGTTTTCTCACAAGCTCCTCAGTTTTTTCACTGATTTTTTCATGGGGATTCATTGAACGCACTGCTGCTTCTACTGTATCCGCAAGCATAATTAATGCTGCTTCTTTAGATTGAGGAATAGGCCCTTCATAACAAAATGCTTCTTTGGATATCGATTCACTTGAATTGATTTTTGCCGCTTTATAATAAAAATATTGGGTAAAGGTTGTGCCGTGATGCTGTGCAATCATATCCTTTACAGCTCTTGGCAATTTATTTTCTGTTGCAATTTTTAATCCATTTGTTACATGCTGATGGATAATCTTAGCACTCACCGAAGGTTCCAAATAGTCATGAGGATTGTCCAAAACCTGATTCTCTTTAAAATATTGAGGATATACAATCTTCCCTATATCATGGTAATAGCCGCCTACTCTGACCAGAAGTGGATTAGCATTGATATCAGCAGCTGCTGTTTCCGCTAAGTTTGCAACGATTAAACTATGGTAGTATGTCCCCGGTGCTTCAATTAGAAGTCTTTTCAATAAAGGTTGCTCAGGATTCGTCAATTCTAACAACTTGATGGGAGTTACAACATCAAAGGCCACTTCCCAGAAAGGTAAGCTTCCTACAGTGATAATAACCCATAATACTCCACTGATAAAAGCATATAAACTATGAGAAAGCAATTCAATTGAATTTGCCCCATTCAAAAACAGTTCCAGACTTATGATGGCTATACCATTCAATAATCCTGCCAAAATACCTACCCATAAAATTCGATTTCTCTTATATGTGTTCATTACTAATATAGAAAAAATCGTACCCACTATAAAGAAAAATAATATGAAATCCAAACTTTCTTTATTGATTAAAGCTCCAATAATTGTAATACAACCATTTAAAAGAATTCCCAGTCTTACATCCAAAAGAATGGATAGCAACATTCCTGCAATGGGAATAGGAACCCAGGAAAAATTAAAAGGTGCCATAAACTTAATCATAAGAAGACTAATTGAATATATTGAAAACAGCAAAAGCATCTCTTTTCTACTGTCTATGATAGACTTATTAAAAGTCCAAATATAAGTATAGATAAAACTATGAAGCAAGCAAATGAGCAATATGGCTCCAAAATATCTTATGGACTCTTCTTTAAAATCTGCTTTAATAAAACCAAGACTTTCTAATATTTGATAAGCTTCTTCAGTAATGATTTCTCCTTCATCAACAATTTTCTGCCCCGGAAGAACTTTAACAGGTTCAACTTTAGATAATTTCTCCTCAAGCATTTTTTGAGTTGCGATCTCATCTATAGTCATATTAGGCTTGATCACAGAAGATACTATATCATATCCTAGCGTTTGAATGTCTTGGTCTAAATTAAGACTTTCAAATTGCTCCTTTACATCCAAAATACTTTTTGTCTTTGTTTCTTCTCTGATTCCTATACTAAATGCTGACTGAGTAATATCCAAACAAAGTTTTTTTAGCTCCAAAATCTCTTTCGAATTCATTTGGATCAGTCGTTCAAATTGCGCATCCGATAAAGGAATTGGCGATTGCTTCTGCAAATTGTCTATTTGCTCTTTTTTAAATATTTCATTTTGCTCATCTATTTCCTCTAAAACACTTTGATCTTCTTTTCCATCGGATTCATCTGTTATTAAATCCACATCTGTTTGATGACCCCCCTCTTTTTGCTCTGCTAAATATTCTTGTGTTTCCTTAACTTTATTAAAAAGCAATTCTATTTTATCTTCTGCCTGTTTTTCTATTTGCGGTTCCTGCTTATATAAAGGTTCAATTTGCTTTCTTACTTCTTCTCTCTTTTTTTCTGTAGCCAATTTATTTTCTATTTCTCTTGGTGAAGTAAAACGTTTGGGTGCTATGGCGCCTACTTTAATGTCTTCTATGGTTTGAAAATATTCACCGGTTAAAATAGCAGTGCAAGTCAATACAAAGGAAAGAATAACCAGTATGATCCTTAATGCACGCCCCCTGTTCAATAATATCCTCCTATCATTTATCTCTTTGTCTCTTTTTTATTTTCATATTTTTCATAAGCCTGAATAATTCTCTGCACCAATGGATGTCTTACTACATCGTTCTTTGATAACATTGAAATCCCAATTCCCTCAACATTTTTTAGTATTTTTAATGCTTCTGTAAGTCCAGACTTTTTCCCTAAAGGAAGATCGACTTGGGTTACATCTCCTGTTATAACAGCCTTAGATCCAAATCCTATACGGGTCAGAAACATTTTCATCTGCTCTGGAGTCGTATTTTGTGCTTCATCGAGGACAATGAAAGAATTGTCTAAAGTACGTCCACGCATGTATGCCAATGGCGCTACTTCAATAATGCCTTTCTCCATATTTTTCAGAAATGTCTCTGCGCCCATTATTTCATACAATGCATCATACAATGGACGTAAATAGGGATCAACTTTGCTTTGCAAATCTCCGGGAAGAAAACCCAGTTTTTCTCCTGCTTCTATAGCAGGTCTGGTTAAAATAATACGATTCACTTCATTATTTTTTAAAGCCGTTATTGCCATCGCCATGGCCAAATACGTCTTACCAGTACCCGCAGGCCCTACGCCAAAAACAACAATATTATTTTTTATCATATCGACATATTTTTTTTGGCCTAATGTTTTACTTTTGATCTGTTTCCCATGGGCTGTCATGCAAATAAAGTCTGAATGCAGTTTTTTATATTCTTCCTCCATATTTTCCAGAACTAAAGAAATGATATACTCGATATTTTGAATGGTAATGAGTTCACCTTTTTGAGCCAAATGAGTCAATTCATTTAAAGTTCTTAGTGCCTGATTAATTTTATTCTCCTCACCAATAACCTTGATATCCTCTCCTCTATTGACAATTTCTACATCAAAAGTTTTTTCAATTTTTTTAATATTCTCATCAAACTTACCAAATATATTAGAAATGTACTCAGTTGGTATCTGCAGTATTTTTTCCTTTTGTTCCATTAATGATTTTCCTCCTATCAATGACCTGAGGCTTATCTATTCGTTCGATTACAATAGCCACAGCCTTTGCTCTCAAAAATTCTTCGTAAGGGTAAAACTGTATGTCATGACTGATTATTTCACTTTCCTCATCCATTTGCGCTATCAGCCTTTTCTTAATCTCTTCTTCTGCCAATTTTTTTGCTTCTTCTAAAGTTCTTTTATGAGTGACAGGTATAAATTCTCTATACTCATAAATGATTCCTTCAATTGGAAGCACAAAATGCTTTGTAACAGATAATTGCCTGCTACTAATAATTTTATCATAATTTTGAAAAGAAATACGAGGTTTAAATAAATTCAGTTTTTTATCTAATATATTAATCCCATATTGCTTCTTTACTTCTCCAGTATATTGTTTTTCTATATACGATAAAGGCTGATCATAGGTTATCTCATAGCGAGTTTTTGCTTTAACTTCGGCATCTGCATGAACATACTTTATAACAGTTCCTTCTTCATCCTGCTTAACTATTAATTCACCACTCACCAACAAATCTCCTTTTTGAACAACATCTTTAGGTTTGACTTTTGGGGTTCCTGCACGAGTCGCAATGCTAACAATTAAACCTGTTTTTTCAGCCACTAAATCACACGGGGTTGTTTGATCTACAATTTCAGGCTTAACAACTGTCTCCGTTAATTCTACCGTAACTTTTGTACCTTTAATATCTACAGCCGTCCACGCAATATCATTAAAATCATTCATCAGAAGGCCTTCTATGTTTGATGGATTGATTTTATATTTCCAGACACCGGGTTTTACTCCGTATTCCCCCAAAGCTTTGGTTAATTCTTCTGTTGAAATCCTTGTATTCCCTTTGATTTCTACAACCCATACAAAAGAAGATAAAATATATAAAATGCCAAAGAAGATTAAAAAGCCCAATCCCATAACTTTGCGCTTTCTATATCTGTACAGTATAAACGGCCAGCCTTTTTTTTCTATGATTCTTACTTTACATCTTGTTTTTTTGGCACAACTTTTTAATAAGCGAAATCCCGCAATACTTACTTTCATTTGAACTTTAGCTCTGTTTCTTTGAATATCCCATAAATAAATCCCTTTATGGGATGCTAAATTCATAAATCTTTCAACGGAAAATCCGGATACCTCTATAGTAACATAGCCTCTTAAATAATTCCATACTGATAAAAACATAATTCACCCCCCCAAAGTCAATTGCACCCCAGGAATTTGCCAATACTATATTAAAAATTCAATTCTAAAAATTGTCCCTTTGATTACAATTTCCTCTGTTGTCATGGCTTTGAGAGAAAGCCCTCGCCCTTCCAGTTTTAATACGCCATTGCTGGTATAAATCTTTATTCTTTCAGAATCATATTCAAGAATTCCTTTATAATTTTCAATATGCATTTCTTCATTCCCTAACATAGAAATCATTGGAAGATTTAATACAACTTCTTTAGGGAGTTCAAGTATGTCTGTAACTTTTTTCTTTAAATTAATCGGTTGTATATTTTCTTCTTTCTTATTTTTTCTCTTCCTTCTACCCATAAACGCGTCCCTCCCCTCATACATTAATATGCAGAAAAAGGGATTTTAAGACATAATAAAAACCTTGGAACTTTGTTCCAAGGTTTTATTTTAATTTCTCTTTAGCTATTGCACTAATTCTTCCGTTATCGGCACGACCTTTTACTTTTGGTATTACAGCACCCATAACCTTACCCATATCTTTCATGGAGGATGCTCCAACTTCCAAAATCACTTCGGCAACGATTTTCTCTAATTCTTCATCAGATAATTGTTCAGGAAGATAAGCTTGTAAAATACTGATTTCTCTCTTCAAATCATCTATCAAATCTTGACGATCGCTTTTTTCGATTTCAGAAAGAGCATCATTACGCTTTTTATATTCTTTTGCAATCACTTCAATAACGCCTTCATCATCCAACTCGATTTTTTGATCTTTTTCTACCTGCAAGATCGCAGCACGAATCATCTGAATTGCGTTCTTACGTACACTATCTTTTTCTTTCATCGCTGCCTTCATGTCTTCCAAAAGCTTTGCCTTTAAAGACATAACCATCATCCTTTATATAATTTATACAAAATTATCTATTTTTCTTTCTAGCAGCTTCTGATTTCTTTTTACGTTTAACACTTGGTTTTTCGTAATGTTCTCTCTTACGAATCTCTTGCATAATACCAGCTTTAGCACAGTTTCTTTTAAAACGGCGTAGAGCACTATCCAAAGATTCATTTTCTCTAACGATAACCTCTGACATGGATTCCCCTCCCTCCGGCTTGCAAGGTTGTGCTTTATGCATATAAACGGAGAAAAGTTCTAAAGCACTGTATTAGATTATACACAATTCAGCGCCTTTCGTCAATACTAATTAAAAAAAGAATAATTCTATAGATCTCCTTCAATTTTAACATGAAATTCTTCAAGCCAAGTGTTAATCTGTAAAATATAAGCAAGTATTTGCGGCGCTGTCATCAGCTGACCATACCAGGGGGAAGTAAATTGCGCGGGATTTTCTGCTATACTTTTTACTGTATCCCAATTGATTAGCTCTGACAGTATTGAACCAGGCTTATTTGCCAAAGCTTTTACTTTTTCACTCACTATTTTTAAATATTTAGGATGATGGGTCTTAGGATATGGACTCTTCTTTCGCAAAATGATTTCATCTGGCAGTATACCTTCCATTGCTTTTCTGATAATACCTTTTTCTCTTCCATTCAAGGCTTTAATGCTCCATGGCATATTATATGCATATTCAACGATACGGTGATCGCAAAAAGGCACTCTTACTTCCAGTCCATTATACATACTCATACGATCTTTTCTATCAAGTAAGGTCTGCATAAACCAGTTAATATTTAATGCAAACATTTGTCGCATACGCGTATTGAACTTTTCATCCCCTGGTAAAACATCTACACTGTTTATAGTATCTTGATATTTCTGCCTTACATATTCTTCCCCATCATCCAATACTCCTTGTTTTAAAATGCTTTTTCTTATTTCAAGAGAGCGGGCCCAGGGAAAAGTATCTTCAAATAATATCTCTTTATTATGATACCAAGGATATCCTCCAAAGACTTCATCTGCACATTCACCAGAAACTGCAACAGTAAAATCTTTTTTAACTTCTTTGCAAAATAATAGAAGAGAAGAATCAACATCAGCCATTCCGGGTAAATCCCTGGCTAAGGTAGCATCATATAAAGCTTCTGCCAAATCAACATGATCAAGAATTACTTCATGGTGAATAGAACCTATTTCATTCACCATATGTTCAATATATTTTTTATCTGAATTGGGTTGGAAAACACTTGCTTTAAAATATTTTTGATTATCTACATAATCAACAGAATACGTATTCAGTTTTCCTCTATTCATAAATTTATATTCATTCGCAGCGATTTTGGAAATAATACTCGAATCAAGACCTCCAGATAAAAAGCAACAAAGTGGTACATCGGACACTAATTGACGCTTCACCGCATCAATGATTAAATCTCTGATCTTTTCAATAGTTTTCTCAATATTGTCTTGATGTTCCTCAGCTTTTAAATACCAGTAAGTCTTAATTCTTAATCCTTTTTTATCAAATATGGCATATTCTCCAGGCTTTAATTCTCTTACTCCCTTGATCACACCATTACCACTGGTTCGTCCAGGACCTAAAAAAAAGATTTCAGTTAATCCCTCTTTATTAATGACAGGTTGAATTAAGGGGTTAGCCAAAAGAGTTTTTAATTCTGAACCAAAGATAATACTCTCTTTGTGAATATAGAAAAATAATGGTTTTACACCCATTCTATCCCGTGCCATAAACAACTTTTCTTCCAAGTCATTCCATACAGCAAAGGCATAAATACCATTTAATCTTTCAAGACAATCTTCTCCCCAGTGGATAAAAGATGTTAATAATACTTCGGTATCGGAATGGCCCTTAAATGAATATCCGTACTCCAGAAGTTCTTTACGAAGATCCTCTGTATTATAAAGTTCACCATTATATACAATAGTATATTTTGCATTCCCTTTTTCTATAGTCATTGGCTGAATCCCATTTTCAGGATCCACAACAATAAGTCTTCTATGAATTAGACATGCATTTTTTTTAAGATAAATGCCATCTGCATCCGGTCCACGACGAGCTAATGTTTCAGACATTTTGTCAATAATATGCTTTCTTTCTGTTAAATTCTCTTTATAATCTATCCATCCTGCAATACCACACATATTGATCCCTCCTAATCAAGATCACTTACAGTTTCCCAAATACTTGACTCATACTTACGAAACAGACTTGTCTAGTTAATAAAAAAAAGACGCCACATAACTGTGACGTCTTTGTCAATATCTATTATATGAAATAGATATTGAAAAGTTTCATTATTCAAATTTTATACGGGAAATTCTCCTCATAGCAGTGATGGTATCCTCTCTCTTTCCAAAGCAGGTCAATCTAAAAAATCCTTCTCCATTTTTCCCAAATCCTTCTCCCGGAGTTCCTACCACATTAGCATTCTCAAGCAAATAATCAAAGAACTCCCAAGATGTCATATTGTTTGGGCATTTAAGCCAGATATATGGAGAATTTTTCCCTCCGACAAACCAAATTCCCAAATCAGATAGAGTTTCCGAAATAATTTTGGCATTCTCCAAATAATAGTTTATATTTTCTTTAATCTGTTTCTGCCCTTCTTCTGTGAAAACCGCCTCTGCTCCTCGCTGAATAATATATGGAACACCATTAAATTTAGTGGTTTGTCTGCGAAGCCATAATTTATTTAAACTTGTATTTTCATAAACAAGTTCATGAGGAACAATAGTATATCCGCATCTTGTGCCGGTAAATCCTGCAGTTTTTGAAAGGGAACAAAATTCAATCGCACATTGCTTAGCCCCATCTATTTCATAAATACTTCTAGGTAATTCCTTATCTTGAATAAATGCTTCATACGCTGCATCAAAAAGAATGACTACTTTATTTGAAAGGGCATAATCCACCCATGCCTTTAATTGATCTTTATTATAAACCGCACCTGTAGGATTATTAGGTGAGCATAGATATATAATATCAGCTTTTACATCCGGATCAGGCATAGGCAAAAAGCCATTTTCTTCATTTGCATTCATATAAATAATTTTTCTGCCAGCCATAATATTCGTATCTACATAAACCGGATACACCGGGTCAGGAATTAAAACTGTATTCTCTAATCCAAAAATGTCTAAAATATTCCCCAAATCACTTTTGGCTCCATCGCTAATGAATACTTCATTTTCCTCCAATATTACGCCTCTGTTTTTATAATAATCTTTTACAGCTGATCTTAAAAAATCATATCCTTGTTCCGGCCCATATCCTTTAAATCCCTCTTGCGTACCCATTTCTGAAACCGCCGCTTGCATTGCATTGACTACTGCTTCACAAAGAGGGAGGGTTACATCCCCTATCCCTAATCTAATAATGTCTTTGTCTGGATGTTTACTTTTATATTCTGATACTTTTCTGGCAATAGTAGAAAATAAATAACTATCATGTAAATTTAAATAATTACTATTAATCTGCAATATTTATCCCTCCATCCACAAGATCAATAACACCTTCGAAAACTTTTTGAGCTTTGCCCGTCATAAAAACGACTTCATCTGTATAATTTATAATCAGTTCTCCACCCAAAAGTTTTACCTTAATGTCTTCACCTTTTTTGCAAAATCCATTCTCTACTGCTGCCACCGCTGCAGCGCAGGCACCTGTTCCGCAAGCCAAGGTTTCACCACTGCCTCTTTCCCATACCCTCATCTCTAATGTGTTTTCGTTTATGACTTTTATAAATTCTGTATTAACCCTTTCAGGGAAAATCGGAGCATGTTCAAACATTGGTCCCAATTCCTCAAGCTTTATATTCTTTATATCATCCATAAAAACTACACAATGGGGATTTCCCATGGATACACAAGTAATGCGGTATGGTTGATTTCCAATAATGGTTTCCCTATTGATTATTCTATCTCCCTCTAAAAGTACCGGAATTTGACTGGGAGTAAACTCTGCCCTGCCCATATCTACTTGAACTGACTCAACAGAATGATCTTTAATAAATAATTTTAAATGTTTTATACCACTTAAAGTATCAATCAGAAGTTCTTCTTTATCAACAATCTTATTTTCATAAAGATATTTCCCCACACAACGAATAGCATTACCACACATTTTACCTTCACTGCCATCTATATTAAACATTCGCATTTTTGCATCTGCAACATTAGATTTACAAATCATTACTATTCCGTCTCCACCAATACCAAAATGTCTGTCAGACAATACAATTGATAAGTGTTCTGGATTGGCCAATTCTTCTTCCATGCAATTTAAATATATATAATCGTTACCGCAACCCTGCATTTTTGTGAACTTTAATCGCATATTTTCACTCCTTTCATATTTACTTTTCATAAGTCTTTAAGATTCTTTCTGCCACTTGTCTTTTTGTAATGCGCATATCCATTGCTTGTTTTTCTATGAATCTATGAGCTTCAGGCTCTGTCATCTTCAAATATTCAATTAATACGCATTTGGCTCTGTCAACAAAGCGAATATCTTCTATTCGCTTCTGTAATTGCTCATTTTCATTTTTAAGGCCCCGCATCCTGTTATAGGATGCTGTAATAAGCTTCAGAGCACTCCAGAATACCTGTCGATTAACTGGTTTGGATATTACAAATACACCGTAGTTTTCAACCTTATCGCATATCTCATCTTCCAATTCGCTTTTAACAATGAGCATAACCTGTATTGTTCCTCTGCTCACAACATTAATTGCAAAATTTGCTCCAAACTCATCTGTCAAAGGTGCATTGATAATACACAAATCAATTTCTCGATCAATCAAAATGCGCTTTGCTTCATTGGCACTTTTTACACAGATAATTTCTTTATAAGAATTGAATTTTAAAAGTTCTTCCAATGAAACACTGACTTTCTCAGAACTTGACACAATTAAAACACGCTCCATACCACCACCGACTTATCCTTATCTAAATTTAGAGTATATGAAAATACATCTGTTTATCTATGCTCTCTTTATCTGAGCTTTTTACATATCGATCCCATTCTCCAAGTTTGATTTCAACATATTTCCCAAGCGTCTCTTCTCCTAAAATATTCTTAACAAAAGAACTGCTGGATGCAATGTCTAAAGCCTCTTTCAGATTCTGAGGAAGAAGTTTTAAATGTTCTATTTCATGGCTTGCGGTGAGATATAAATTAGAATTAATTGGTTGTGGAAGCTCTAGTCGTTTTTCAATTCCATCAAGTCCTGCATGCAAAATCAACGCAAAAGTAATATAGGGATTGCATGATGGATCTGGAGAACGAAGTTCCATCCTGCTATATTCTCCTTTTTCAGCAGGAATTCTTATGAGTTGTGAACGGTTTTCTTTTGACCATGATACATATTTAGGCGCTTTAAAGACTCCAAATCGAGCATAGGAATTTGTAGTAGGATTAGCAAATGCAGTAATTTCAAGAATTTTATCCAAAACCCCTGCAATAAAACTTTTGGCATCGGACGAATTCACATCACCATTTCTAAAAATATTAAATCCATTTTTTAAAAGAGATAAATTAATATGCAGACCACTGCCGCTTTCATGGGCAATAGGCTTTGGCATGAATGATGCAAAGAGGCCATTTCTTGATGCTATAGCTTTAACAACTGATTTAAATGCAATAAGATTATCTGCAGCTGTTATAGCATCACTGTATTTAAAATCGATTTCATTTTGCCCTGGACCTTGTTCATGATGGGAACTTTCCGGCTGTATTCCCATCTGCTCAAGAGACAGGCATATTTCTCTTCGAACATTTTCACCTTTATCAAGGGGCGCAATATCTAAATATCCCCCTTCATCATAAGGAGTAAATGTTGGCTTTCCTTTTTCATCTGTTTCAAAAAGATAGAACTCACATTCAGAACCTATCTTGCAAACATAACCCATTTTTTCAGCACGCTCTACAGCTTTTTTAAGAATATTTCTCGTATCTCCTTCAAATGGTTTTTTATCAGGATGTTTTATATCACAAAAGAATCGTATCACTCTTCCCTGCTGGGGCCGCCAAGGTAATATACTTAAAGTTGAAGGATCCGGATATAAAAACAAATCTGAATGCTCAATATTCATAAATCCTAAAATAGAAGAGGCATCAAATGAAATACCACTTTCAAAAGCTCTTTCAAGTTCATCCGGCATAATTGAAATATTTTTCTGAATTCCTAATATATCGCAGAATGCCAAGCGAATAAACTTTACATCATTCTCTTTTACAAATTGCAAAACCTCTTTCATTGTATAGGTCATGCCCCAAAACCTCCTTTAATTATGGGTATACATCTGCTTATAGGGGTTTTTCGTATCTGGAATCAGACAAAAGAAATTAGCATTTAAAATACTCTCTTTGTCTTTGCCAAATTCTTGGCAATATTCCTCAATATATCCTTTGATTTCCTCCATGTCATCTTCCGTAGCTTCTCTGGCAATAACCTGTTTTGGCAAATCCTGCGGAAGGTGATTCGTTCTTAAATAAATTTTACCCCCATGCATACCAGTTCCACAAAAATTTCCCACTGGGGGAGTATCTTTACAATTTAATCCTAGCACGATTATAATACCCCCTGCAAGATATTCTCCAAGAAAACTTCCTGCACTGCCTCCTATCACTATAACTGGTTTCTTATCTTTATACTGTTTCATATGTATACCAGTTCTATATCCTGCATTATCTCTGATAAATATTTTTCCTCCCCGCATTGCATAACCGCAAGCATCTCCAGAATTGCCATGAACATAAATCGTTCCGTCATTCATAGTATCTCCAGTGGCATCTTGAGCATTTCCATAAACTCTTATCGTACAGCCATTTAAATATGAACCAAGAGCATTTCCTGGAACACCATTAATGATAATATTTTTCCCTTTCTGGCCACTTGCTATATATCTCTGGCCGTTGCATTCATCAATCACTATATCTATATCAGTGGTATTTTTTAATTTTTCATTTAAATCTTTAAAATGTAACGCTTTAGCATTAATATCCATGAATCACACCCCCTAGCTTTTTCTTACGTTCTATCTTTGAGAAAGCCATTAAACTAGGCTTACGGCAAATTAGTTCAAAATCAATATCACTAAGAGGAACCCTATCTCTGATTAAACTCGTATAAATTCCTGCTTTTTCAATATTACCAATTATAATATAGCCTTTTAGCAGTCCATCTTTTACAAATAGTTTTTTGTACTGACCGGGGATATTTTGAGTATAGACATCTCCTTCATAGCTCCCTGCGGTAATCAGATGCAATCCAAAAAAGCCTATAGCATTCATAGGAATTGCTTTATCATATATTTTTTCTCCACCGGCCATATTGGTCCCTGCACATTCACCCATCATATAGGCATTCGGTAATAAGGCAAGAACTTTATTTTGATCTGTTGTAATATCATGAGACTCACAGCAATCTCCAGCAGCGTATATATCAGATAATGAGGTCTGACAGAATTCATCCACTACAATACCTCGGTCAACCTTACCATTAATCTCTTTTATTAAGTTTATATTAGGACGAACCCCTACAGCTAAAACCAGCACATCAAAATCAACTTCTTCGCCATTGGACAGTATGGCTTTATGATCTAAAAATTTTGCAACACTGGTATTCAAAATAAACTCAATGTTTTCTTTTTCTATATGAGATTGAACTACGCTTGCACCTTCTTTGTCTAATATACTGGAAAGAATTCTGTCTGACAGATCCACTACAGTTATACTACTTACTTTCTTTCTGATCCCCTCAGCACATTTTAAACCAATCAAGCCCGCACCAATAATTAATACTTTACTATCAGGAGTAAGCGAATTATCCAAATCTTTTGCATCATCCAGCGACATAAAAGTAAATTTGCTTTTTACACTTTCCAATCCTTCTACAGACGGAATAAAAGGTTGTGAACCCGTAGCTATAAGCAACTTATCATAATGTACTGCTGTATGATCATCAAGTTCGATTTCTTTACGCTCAGGATGAATTTTTACAGCTTCCTTACCAAGTATTGTTTTGCAGTTCATAACCTCATAGAAATTATCTTTTCGATATTTCATTCTTTCTTCGTCTGTTTTTCCATATAATAAATAAGATATAAGAGGCCTTGAATATACATGGTAAGGTTCTTTGCTGATTACTATTATTTCTCCATCTGTATCAATCTTTCTGATTCCTTCAATCGCGCCTACAGCAGCTGCTGAATTTCCAATGATAACGTATTTCATCTTTTCACCTCTCTTCAAATACAATTGCGTTATTAGGGCAGCCTTGTACACAATAGGGTGTTCCTTTTATATTATTGGTACATAATTCGCATTTTTGAATCACCCCATGATCACTAGGACTAATCGCGCCATAAGGACAACATAAGATACAAGTATAACATCCAACACATTTATTGGTATCAGCAGTAATCACTCCATCATGGATTGAAAGTGCTCCCGTAATACATCCTTTTACACACAGCGGGTCATCACAGTGTCTACATGATACTGCAAAGTTTATATTATTACCTTCTTCTAACTGAATTCTTGGATGAATTGATACGTTTTTAAGTGCTTTTGCCATATCTCTTTCATTAGAATTGGCAAAAGCACAATAATATTCGCACAAATGACACCCTAAGCACCATTCTTCATTAACATATACTTTTTTCACTGAAATCCCCCCTTATTCTCCTGCATGCTTAATACCTAGTATTTGAAGTTCTTTTTCATTAAGTCCTACACCTCTAAGCATCAGACGATTTCCTTTTAAACTTTCTATAGAATTAATACCCATACCACCCATCATTTCTTTGATCTCGTGATTCCATGCCTTCACAAGATTAATAAGTCTCTTATAACCAATATTTGGATTCAAACGCTTTACCAATTCAGGTTTTTGGGTTGCTATACCCCAGTTACACTTTCCGCTATGGCAGCTTCTGCAAAGATGACATCCCAGAGCAATTAAAGCAGCAGTTCCGATATATACAGCATCAGCCCCTAAAGCAATTGCTTTAACAATGTCTCCACTATTCCTAATACTTCCTCCTACAACAATAGAAACATTGTCTCTTATGCCTTCATCCCTAAGCCTTTGATCCACACTTGCCAGGGCAAGTTCAATAGGAATTCCCACATTGTCTCTTATTCTTGTAGGAGCAGCACCTGTACCTCCACGAAATCCATCAATGGCAATAATGTCTGCTCCGCTTCGCGCAATACCACTGGCTATTGCCGCCACATTATGAACGGCTGCTATTTTAACGATCACTGGCTTTTTATAATCCGTAGCTTCTTTTAAGGAATATACTAATTGTCTTAAATCTTCAATTGAATAAATATCATGATGAGGAGCCGGAGAAATAGCATCAGAGCCTTCAGGAACCATTCGAGTTTTAGAAATATCTCCTACGATCTTAGCTCCTGGGAGGTGTCCTCCTATGCCTGGTTTTGCCCCTTGCCCCATTTTTATTTCAATTGCAGCTCCTGCTTCAAGATAGTCTTTATGCACTCCAAATCTGCCTGACGCAACCTGCACTATCGTATGTTTTCCATATTGATAAAAATCTTTATGAAGTCCGCCTTCACCTGTGTTATAAAGGATTCCTGCTTCTTGTGCAGCTCTTGCCAAACTCTCATGAGCATTATAACTTATAGAACCGTAGCTCATGGCAGAAAACATAATGGGCATGGCTAATTCAACACCAGCAGATAAATTGTTTACAAGTTTTCCATCCTTGTCTCTTTCTATTTTATTAGGCTTACTACCCAAAAATACTTTCGTTTCCATAGGCTCACGAAGAGGATCAATGGAAGGATTAGTGACCTGAGAAGCATTAATAAGGATTTTATCAAAATAAACAGGAAAATTATTAGGATTTCCCATGCTGGACAGAAGTACTCCGCCACTTTCTGCTTGTTTATATATTTCCGAAATTGATCTGCCGCTCCAGTTAGCATTTTCCTTAAAGGTATGATCACTTTTTACTATTTTGAGGGCTCTTGTAGGGCAAAGAGATACACACCTGTGGCAATTTACACATAAGGCATCGTCACTGCACATGATCTTTCTTTCTTCATCGTAACTATGAACTTCATTGGCACACTGTCGTTCACAAACTCTGCAGTTAATGCATCTGTCCATATTTCGTACAACTTCGTATTCAGGATATAGATAATTTACCCCCATTATTTTGCACCTCCATTCAATGTAACTATAACTGGTTCCCCGCCCTGAGGCGCCCATACTTTATCTAAGTTCGGCTCTATAATTCGAATGGCACATTCTTCACTTGCTATATACACCGTATCATCTTTTTCTCCAACCACCATGGAACGAAGTTTTAATCTGTCATTTAGTGCCATAATTCCTCCATCAAATCCTACCAAGATGGAAAATGGCCCGGTAATCAATAAAGATGCGAATGTATTTCGTAAATAAGTGTATTTTTCTTTTTCTTCTTTTGGCATTCTGTCAATAACCTGCCAGAATGGAGCTGCAACCACACCGGATATCTCTTCTAAACCAAGTCCTATTTTACGGTTTAAATAATCAATGATATAAGTGATGACTTCAGTATCTGTTTGTAATGTACATTTATAACCGTACATTTCGATAGATCTTCTATTAGCATCGTAAGAAGAGATCTCTCCATTGTGTACTACTGAATAATCCAGCAATGCGAAAGGATGCGCTCCTCCCCACCATCCTGGGGTATTGGTTGGATATCTTCCATGGGCAGTCCAGCAATAACCTTCATATTCAGAAAGTCTGTAAAATTCTCCAACATCTTCTGGATATCCTACTGCTTTAAAAACGCCCATATTTTTACCACTGGAAAATACATATGCACCATTAATTTTCGTATTTATTTTCATGACACATCTTGCTACAAATTCTTTTTCATCCAACTGACTTTCACTTAATTTGGTCGGAAGGGGTGTCACAAAATATCGCCAAATCAGTGGAACATCTGTGATCCCAGGGGTTTTTCTTGTTGGAATTTTAGATAAGTTAATAATATCAAAATGACGTTCTAAAAATTCTTCACATTCTTTTTTTGAGGTATTTCCATCATAAAATATATGAAATGCATAATAATCTTTATACTCAGGATAGATTCCGTAAGCTGCAAATCCTCCTCCCAAACCATTTGAGCGGTCATGCATTGTCGCAATGGACTTAATGATCGATTCTCCACTAATTCTTTTACCAGATTTCGAAAAAATTCCCGAGATAGCACATCCGGACGGTATCCTTATTTCTCCTTCTTTCAACATATTCCCACCTCCAAAAATATCTCTCTTTCTTTAGCTTCAACATATTTCGACATTTATTTCAGTATATAAAAAGGCGTTCACCAAATAACAAAAGCACAATTACTGCCTTTGCTGTTATTTGGTGAACGCCTTTGTTCACTGTAGTAATATAATGATATAGTAAAACTACAATTCTGTCAATATTAAATTGAAGGATTTTGAATTTTAATATTCATATTCGAAACAAAAACCTCCTAAAAAATTCCGTTTTAGCCCTTTTAATTGCAAGTCCATAAATATTTCTTGCAAATTTTAAAAAAATCTATTTACAAATTACTTTTTTAGTGATATACTACTTACATAAAGCAAAGGCGCTATAGGTTAAAAACCTGTGGCGCCTTATTTTTTTGAAAGGAATGGTTGATCATGAAAAAATCAATTATGCCTCAGGGCTATAAACCTGTGCTTAGTCTTTATGAAACTTAGACAGCAAAATCTCTTCCATGGGTATTCGTGTAGATGCAAAAGCCCTTGATGAGCAATTAACAAAAGCTGGCTGAGATTAAAAAAAATCTTCCATTCCATAAGATGCTTTTAAACAGTGATTTTAGAGAAGCAGGAATAGAACTATTATAAGGAGGAATGATTATGGATATCCCAAATTTATTCGGAAGTATGGTTTTTAATGATAAAGTTATGAGAGAAAGACTGCCCAAAGATGTATATAAAGCTTTAAAAAGAACAATCGCTGAGCAAAAACATTTGAATTTAGATGTCGCAAACGTTGTAGCAAGTGCTATGAAAGAATGGGCAATTGAAAAAGGGGCCACACATTTTACACATTGGTTCCAGCCAATGACCGGTGTAACCGCTGAAAAACATGATAGTTTTATTTCTCCTACCGGTGACGATCACATAATCATGGAATTTTCAGGAAAAGAACTCGTTAAGGGAGAACCTGATGCTTCAAGTTTTCCAAGCGGCGGTATTCGATCAACTTTCGAAGCGCGCGGATATACTGCCTGGGATCCGACTTCATATGCATTTGTAAAGGATAACACCCTTTATATCCCAACAGCTTTCTGCTCTTATAGTGGAGAGGCTCTTGACAAAAAGACTCCTCTACTCCGTTCTATGGAAGTTATTAATCGCGAAGCTAAAAGAATATTAAAGCTTTTTGGAAATGACAATGTAAAAAGAGTTATGGCAACTGTAGGTCCTGAGCAAGAATATTTTTTAATAGATAAGGAATTATATGAAAAACGTCCTGATTTAATTTATTGCAGCAGAACTTTATTTGGTGCAAGACCTCCAAAAGGTCAGGAATTAGAAGATCACTATTTTGCTTCTATTAAACCAAGAGTTTCCGCCTTTATGAAAGAATTAGACGAAGAGCTTTGGAAACTTGGTGTGCTCGCTAAAACCAAACACAATGAGGTTGCTCCAGCCCAACATGAAATCGCTCCAATATTCTCAACAGTTAATATTGCAGCAGACCATAACCAATTGGTTATGGAACTCATGAAAAAAATTGCAAACAAACATAATTTGGTTTGTCTGTTGCATGAAAAACCATTTGCCGGTGTTAATGGAAGTGGAAAGCATAATAACTGGTCCATTTCAACCGATACCGGTATAAATCTTCTAGAGCCAGGAGAAACTCCTTACGAAAATGCACAATTTTTACTTTTCTTGGCCGCCGTAATCAAAGCAGTGGATGAATATCAAGATCTGCTCCGTATATCTGTAGCAAGTGCAGGAAATGATCATAGATTAGGCGCTAACGAAGCACCTCCTGCTATTATCTCTATTTTCCTTGGAGAAGAACTAACAGAAATTTTAGAATCCATTGAAAATGATACCTGCTACAATCAAAAAGAAAAATGTCAAATGGAAATCGGTGCAACTGTGCTTCCTCATTTCCCTAAAGATACTACCGACAGAAACAGAACTTCACCATTTGCCTTTACAGGTAACAAATTTGAATTTAGAATGCTGGGTTCCAGTTCCTCTATCTCTGATCCAAATGTTATTCTTAACACAATTGTTGCAGAAAGTCTGTCTCAATTTGCAGATCGACTTGAAGCTGCTTCTGATTTTAAATCAGAATTAACTGCAATCATCAAAGAAACGATCAAGGAACATAAGAGAATTATATTTAATGGCAATAACTACTCTGAAGAATGGGTTAAAGAGTCTGAAAAGCGAGGACTTTTAAATCTTAAGTCTACAGTTGAAGCGATTCCATATCTTATCGCTGAAAAAAATATAAAATTATTTACTAAACACAATATTTTCTCAGAAGCAGAAATCTTTGCAAGATATCACATAATGTTAGAAGAATATATTAAAGTACTTAACATTGAAGCTTTGACCTTACTTGACATGACAAAGAGAGGAATTATTCCTTCTGTTATAAGCTATCTGAAAGATTTGACTGAAGTTGTTGTAAATAAAAAATCTATTAGCAAAGATTTGAACTGTAAACTTGAAGAAGCATTAATTGAATCGATTTCCGATTCAACTGCTTGTCTCTACAAGAATATCGAAAAGCTGGATAATGCAATCCTTGAAGCTAAAAATCAAAACAATCTGCTAGATACTGCAAAATATTATCGTGAAGTAGTATATATCGCAATGCAAGAGCTTAGAAGCGTAATCGATAATCTTGAAATCAAAGTTGGTAAAAAATATTGGGCTTACCCAACTTACGGTGAACTTTTATATAGTGTTTATTAAAGCACAAAGGCGTGTATTCTATACTGTAATATGGAATGCACGCCTTTATTTATATATTTAATCATTTAAAGGGGGAATAAATATGTATTCATCAGTTGATACGATTTGGGTATTATTAGGTGCTGTTCTTGTATTTTTCATGCAAGCTGGTTTTGCAATGGTAGAAACAGGTTTTACCAGAGCTAAAAATGCCGGAAATATCATTATGAAAAATCTCATGGACTTTGCTCTAGGAACTATTGTTTTCTGGGTAATAGGATTTGGGATCATGTTTGGTACTTCAAACTTCGGATTGATTGGTACACCCGACTTCTTCGTAAGGGGTGATTACAGTTCTACTATTCCTTCCTATGCCTTTTTGATTTTCCAAACAGTATTCTGTGCTACTGCGGCAACCATTGTATCAGGTGCAATGGCTGAAAGAACAAAATTCTTAGCATATTGTATCTACAGTGTTGTAATCAGTGCATTTATTTACCCTGTTTCTGGTCATTGGATCTGGGGAGGCGGTTGGCTTTCACAATTAGGTTTCCATGATTTCGCAGGATCTACTGCTGTTCACATGGTTGGAGGCGTATCTGCTTTCATCGGAGCTAAAATCATAGGTCCTCGTATCGGTAAATATTCAAAAGACGGTGAATCAAGAGCTATACCAGGTCACAGCTTAACCTTGGGAGCTTTAGGTGTATTTATTCTTTGGTTCTGCTGGTTTGGCTTCAATGGTGGTTCAACAGTTTCTGCTACCGGAGATGAATCCTTACTTTCAATGTCATCAATTTTCGTTACGACCAATCTTGCTGCTGCCGCTGCCGCAACCGTTACCATGATTATCACATGGATCCGATATAAAAAACCAGATGTTTCTATGACACTTAATGGTGCCCTCGGAGGCCTTGTAGGAATCACAGCAGGTTGTGACATGGTATCTCCTGCCGGAGCTTTATTTATAGGTATTATTTCTGCTTTCATCATTGTATTTGGTATAGAATTTATTGATAAAGTTCTGAAAGTAGATGACCCTGTAGGAGCAGTTGGCGTTCACGGCTTGTGTGGTGCTGCTGGAACGATAATGGTTGGAATTTTCGCTCTTGACGGAGGTCTTTTATACGGCGGAGGATTCAACTTTGTAGCTGTTCAGACTATCGGTGTTTTGGCCGTAATTGCGTGGGTTGGGATAACAATGGCCATTGTATTCTCTATTATTGATTTCACCGTTGGTCTTAGAGTTTCAAGAGAAGAGGAAATTACAGGACTTGATATTGAAGAACACGGTATTGCAAGCAGTTACGCAGACTTTATGATATTACCGCAAGCTGAAGCTGCTGTTGCTGCTCCATCCATCGATCAAGCTGTACCAGTAGAATATAATACTTCAAAAGTAAATGCAAAAATGACCAAAATTGTTGTTATCACAAAACAAAGCAAGTTTGAAAAATTAAAAGCTGCTATGGACCAAATCGGTATTACAGGAATGACTGTAACAAATGTATTAGGATGTGGAATGCAAAAAGGCAGTCTTGAATACTATAGAGGCGCTCCACTTGAAATTAATCTTTTGCCTAAAGTTAAAGTTGAAATCGTTGTATGTAAAATCCCTGTTCCTATTGTAATCGATGCAATCAAAAAAGCTTTATATACAGGACATATCGGAGATGGAAAGATATTTGTATATGACGTTGAAAACGTAATTAAAATTCGTACCGGTGAAGAAGGTTATGACGCATTACAAGATGATGCGGAAGAATCTGCCAGTCTTGCATAAAATAAAAACCTAAATCCTTTAAATAAAGGGTTTAGGTTTTTTACTTTATTCAATATCATATATATAAAATCCATTCTCTTCTTTAACTTCTTGATCTCCTAAAAGCTGCTTTAAAGTATTCTGTTTTGTACTTCTAAATCTGTTGATTTCCTCTTCTGTTAAGTATGTCTTTAAATCTTCATCGGATAAATTATTTCCTATCACTCGAATGACTCTTTTTCCATTTCTTTTAGTAAACTGTACCCATGTGGGCATAAACGATATCCCTTTAAGCATTGCTTTTTGATCATCGATTTTTTCAAAATCTAAATTTAAAATGATTCCAGCATCTCTGGGGGGATCCAGAGGTGTTCTTTGACATGAAATAAAATTCCCCAGGGAGTAAATTACAAATCCCCTCTCTTCAGTACCATCGGAACGTATAATTTTTCTAACTTCCATAGGCTGAATAACGTGAGGATGTCCTCCGAGGATAATATCTGCCCCTGCATCAAATAATTCATCTACCAATTCTTTTTGCGTTTCATTGGGATATTTTTGATATTCCTCTCCAAAATGAAGATTGACAACGATAAAGTCTGGAGATAATTCTTCAGCTTTTTTAATGTCTGCTTTCATTTTTTCAGTCTCAATTAAATTTACCAAATAAGGCAAGTCTTTAGGGACAGGAATTCCATTGGTACCATAAGTATAAGATAAAAAGACAAAAGAAATTCCATTGACCACTTTTAATTGCATCTTTTCACTTTCTTCCTGACTTCTGTAAGTACCTGCGTGCTCTAGTCCTAATTGGTCAAGAACCTCTAAAGTTCGAATTGCTCCCGGGGCATTGGTATCCATGGTATGATTATTGGCAGTTGTCAGTAAATCGAATCCTGCATCTTTTAATGTAGTTGCCAGAGCATCTGGTGTATTAAATCTTGGGTAATCACTATACCCTCTTTCTTTTCCTCCAAAAGTTGTTTCCAAATTACCAATAGTTATATCTGCAGCAACTAATTCTGACTTTATTAATTCGAATTGTCTATCAAAATTATATGTGTTGCTCGATGAATCATATGCCTCCCAAAGCTGCCATTTATGAACCATAATATCACCAACAACTCTCATTCTTGCAGAATATACTTTAGGTTCCTTATTTTCGATCACAGGTTCTTCAATTTCTTTTGCTTCTTTTAGATCTTTTGATCCTTCCTGCTCTTCTATGATCCAGGTTTCTTTTTTCGCGTTTGTCTGCTTAGAAGAACAGGCGATTAATGAGAACATAAATATAACTATGATTATAAAAAATGGTTTTCTCATTTGTACACCTCTAAGAATTGATGATTTATCAATATGAATCATTATAACACAGAATCACACAATCCTATAGCATTTGAGGTTTTGAGTTTTTAGATCAGCTTTAATTTGAATCTGTGATTGGGTATCTATTACCTTCAAAACATTTTCAAACCTCGTTTCTTTGGGCAAGATATCTTTTAAATCATTCGCAACGTTTTCAAAAAAATCTATATTGAACAGAGTTTCTTCGCTATTGGGAAAAATAGCAACATAGAAAATACCCGCTTCCACCAGATCCTGAAAAAAGTGACTTCCAAAAGATAAGTCCGGAACCATACCCATAATCTCATAAGCCGTTTCACATATAATACTCATATTGCTGATTTCAGAAAAAGTTACAGGAAGGCCTAAGGACACTGTACTGCTTCCAATTCTCCCTGGTACCACAAGCATGGTTGGAGCATCCTGTTGGTCTGCGCTCAACTTATTGAGCACTCCTATCAATCTGGCTAAAGCATACTTATCCTGGACTGAAAGATTACTGTAAGCTTTTGGATCAATATAAATAATTCTTTTTATAATTTGATTGATGCTTCCGCCCATAAAATGTCCTTTGGTCGCAAATAAAAGAGTTTTTTCATCTAAGTCTTCTGGAATATCAATCTTTCCACCCACTCCCTTAGTTTGCAGTGGTCTGCATTGAACCAAATTAATCTTTAAACTGTTATCCGATAAACAATTCACTGTAAATTCAATATCTACGGGATAGCTATATGCCGTTTCCAAAGTTTTAAGTATATTTTGCATTATATGAATAAATTCTGTATCTTTGAAAAGTTTTTTATAGGTTAATATCCAGGCTTCCTGTTCTTTGATATTATATTCCCTGATCTTTCGGTTGGTTTCATAATCTAAGATCCCGATCAACTCCATTGGAATCCCTGTTTTTTCCCACATCAGCTTGTTTAAAGATACCGTTTCAAGCTTGTTTTTTTCTAGATTCAGTACATCCACTTTATGTTGGGAATATTTCTTAATATCCTCCATATTCCCTAAAGGTTGAACCATTGGCTGGTCTAAAGCTGCTACTCTGGGATAATCTCCTTCTACTCTGTTAACTGCAGCAGTTCCAAGTCCCAATACTAATCTAATCATTCCTGCATCAGGTTTGAGATCTTCCTTCCATACATAACTGTTGTATGAAAATCCCACGCCGCCAAGGAAAGGAAAAAAATATTTCTTATGATAATCTCCCGAAACCCGTTGTACTAAAATTGCCATTTGCTCATCAGCCTGATCCAATCCTCTCTTTAAACGATATTCCAAAGCATCCTTGTTTAATGCACTGGAATAAACAGTCTTTAAAGCTGCTTCAAACTGCTTATACCTCTCAACGGGTGTACCTTGATTGACACAAAAAACACTTTCATATTTTCCAGCAAATGCATTGCCAAAGCCATCTTCTAAAAGACTGCTCGAACGGACGATAATTGGAGACTGACCAAAATATTCAAGCATCTGTAAAAACTGCTCTTTAATAGACTCAGTAAATTTCCCATGTTTCATCTTTTCCCTAAGAACTTCTGCTGCTTTAAAATATCCTTCTTTGCTTTTTTGCTCCACCCTCAGATTCCACCAGCCATTTTGAACTAAGTAAGTGTAAAACACATCTGAACCTATATAAAAAGAATCGTGGGGTTCGAGATAATCATCCCAGTTGATCCTAGGGTCATTATGTAATATTTTTCTAGCTAAAAGCATTCCAACAGCTTTCCCTCCAATATATCCGGACCCAATCAGTCTGGCCTTTATTGAAAGAAGATCTTCGAGAGTAAAATATTTCGTAGTCAGTTCCAAAACTCTTTTCTCTCTGCTCAGCATAAACTTACACAACTGTTCAATCATTTTTTGCATGTCATATTTACTTGCTTCAACATGACTGTCTTTATTATAGAGGAGATTCTCTGCATCCATAAATAACTTATCCCAATAATCTAAATGCCTCTTTACATTTCCAAATCCATGTTTGGGTAAATATTTAAAAAGTGTTGCAGCTTCAGCACTGCTGGTTACAGGAATCATATCTTCATTGCGCTCAATATGAGGAAGAAACATAGTAGAAGAATATCTGTTCCATACTTTTAACGGATGAATATAGCGTTTGTCTTGAATATTATATAAATCCAGTAACAACTGTGTCGTTTCTCGTATTCTCGCAACTGTTTCAAAAGAATGACTCCCTCTTATAATAGCAAAGTATGCAATCGTTTCCATTTGAAATAAGTACGGGCATGTCACCTGAAAGAAATTTCCTATCATAAGATCTGTCGCCCATGCTTCCAAAAGATTGGATAAACAGTCAAAGATGTAAAAGGCTTCAAGTCCTTCTTTTGTAATAATACGATGAACTTCTGTCGTAAAAGATTCAAAACCAACTGATGGATCCAAGACATATGTTTTAAAAACATCTTGATTCTCTAAAATGGGAGGATGAGCTGCAAAACGCATATAAATGACTTTTTTATGTTCTTTTAAACTTACATTGGCAAAAGTTTTGGCATATTCTATATAATCTTCTATGGCATCCACTTGCCAGACAACATTATCTCCAATTCGTAAATAGTTGATTATATTATCCAACCCTTTATGACCTGTACTCGCTTTCTCGAATTTCAACTTTTTCCCTCCTTAGTAAACTTTATCTCTAAATCATACTACAAGTTTTTAAAAAATATAAAAGGGAACACACATAAACTAATTTTATGCATGTTCCCCCATTGGAACGTTCTATTTAAATTTATATTACTACTGAATTTGAGTTTTTAATACTTCTGACGCTTTAGAAAGGGCTTCATCAATCATAGATACGTCCTTTCCTCCGGCCTGAGCCATATTGGGTCGTCCGCCACCACTGCCTCCAGCTACTTTCGCAATTTCTCTGATTAAGTTGCCTGCATGGGCTCCTTTCTTAACGGCATCGTCAGTAGCCATTACAACAAAATTCACTTTATTATCTTTACCGGTAGCAAGCACAATAACGCCAGAACCAATCTTATTCTTTAAATTGTCTCCCATATTTCTTAAGCCATTCATATCGAGTTCATCAAATCTGGCAGTTAATAAACTTACGCCATTTACCTCTATTTTCCCTGATAAAATATCTTGTACAGCTTCTCCAGCCATCTTTGCTCTTAACTGCTCGATTTCTTTTTGATTTTCCTTAGTTTCCGTAATGAGAGATTCTATTTTCTTTAATATACCATCTGGTGAAGTCTTGAGCAACCCTGCAGCTTCTTTAACGTATTTTTCTTGCTGTCTGTAATAATTTAAGGCTGCCTGTCCTGTTAAAGCTTCGATTCTTCTAACCCCAGCTGCAACCCCGGATTCGGAAATAATCTTAAAAGTTCCAATAGCCGCGGTATTGCTTAGATGAGTTCCTCCACATAATTCTATGCTGTAATCTCCCATATTTACCACACGAACAGTTTTACCGTATTTTTCTCCAAATAACGCCATTGCTCCCATTTTTCTTGCTTCATCAATATCGGTTTCACATATATTGATTGGCAGATTTTCAAATACCTTTTCATTCACTTCCTGTTCTACTTTTTGCAGTTCTTCCTGCGTTAAAGGAGCAAAATGAACAAAGTCAAATCGAAGCCTTTCCGGAGATACATGAGATCCTGCTTGTTCTACATGATTACCAAGGATATCTCTTAAAGCCTTCTGAAGCAAATGGGTTGCACTGTGATTTCTTGCTGTTGCCATTCTGTTTGCTTTATTGACTTCCAAATATGCTTTTTCTTCCACGGAAATGGTTCCCTCTACTATTTTTCCTATGTGAGCAAAATTATTGCCGGTAACCTTTATACAATCCGTAATTTCAACTGTTCCATTGGATGTTTTTATGATACCCTTGTCTCCAACTTGTCCACCGCTTTCAGCGTAAAAAGGAGTTTTGTCAACAATAATGGATACTTCCTGGTTGACCTCTGCTGTATCAACAAAGTCATTGTTAACAACTATCGCCCGGATTACAGCATCGGATACAACAAGGGTCTTATATCCTTCAAACTGAGTTGTCCATTCTTTATTAAGATGGGTATATATACTTTCTTCTGAACCCATATAAGTTGTCTCTTCTCTGGCTGCTCTTGCTCTTTCTCTTTGAGCTTCCATTTCCTTTATAAAAGCCTCTTCATCTATTGTAAAGCCTTCCTCTGCTAAAATTTCTTTTGTCAAATCTATAGGGAATCCATAAGTATCATAAAGCTTAAAACATTTTTCCCCTTCCAGAACAGTTTGCTTTGAAGCTTTCAACTCATCGATATAATCTTTCAGGATTTCTAGTCCCTGGTCAATAGTTTCGTTGAATCTTTCTTCTTCTACTGAAAGTACTTTTAAGATGTACTCTTTCTTTTCTTCCAGCTCAGGATATGCATTCTTGGAGGTTTCAATGACTGTAGAAGCAAGTTCTGCTAAGAACAATCTGTTAATGCCTAATAATTTACCATGACGCACTGCCCTTCTAAGCAGTCTTCTGAATACATAGCCTCTTCCTTCGTTAGAGGGAAGGATCCCATCAGATGCCATAAATGTTACTGCTCTCATATGGTCTGTGATGACACGAATAGATACATCTTTTTTGAAATCTGTCTGATATTGCACATTTGCTATTTCACATACATGATCACGAATTGCTTTAACCGTATCCACATCAAATATGGAAGTTACATTTTGCATAATACAAGCAACTCTCTCAAGGCCTGCACCGGTATCAATATTGGGATTGGGAAGAGGATTATAATTTCCTGCTTCATCTTTATCAAATTGAGTAAATACAAGATTCCAGAACTCTACAAATCTGTCACAGTCACATCCTGGTGCACAATCAGGACTACCACAACCATATTCTTCTCCTCTGTCAAAGTAAATTTCTGAACATGGACCACAAGGACCTACACCTATTTCCCAGAAATTATCATCTTTCCCCAATCGAACAATATGATCAGAGCTAACCCCTACCTTTTCATTCCAGATCTTATACGCCTCATCATCTTCTTCATAAACAGAAACATAAAGTCTTTCTACAGGAATTTCCAGAACTTCTGTTACAAATTCCCATGCCCATGGAATGACTTCTTCTTTAAAATAATCTCCGAAAGAAAAGTTTCCGAGCATCTCAAAAAAGGTACCATGTCTGGAAGTTTTACCAACATTCTCGATATCTCCAGTGCGAATACATTTTTGACAAGTTGTTACCCTTTTTCTTGGAGGTTTTTCCTGGCCTGTAAAATATGGTTTTAGAGGTGCCATTCCTGCATTAATTAAAAGCAAACTTTTATCATTCTGAGGTACAAGCGAAAAACTTCCCATTCTCAAATGACCTTTTTCTTCAAAAAAAGACAGATACTTTTCTCTGATTTCATTTAAACCTAAAAACTTCATCCCTTTGCCTCCTTATAATCTTTTCAATCGTTTATTGATTCATCCATCATTTGTGTAATGATATATTCGTCTTCTCCTATCTCAGAGACATTTACAAGCTTTTCTGAATCAAATACATCATCTTGTAGTATATCATGATTTCCCTTTTGAACATAGTATATTTGATATTTATTGCCATTAAAATCCTCAAATATAATCATTTTTTCTTCTTTTATATAATTGATATATTCTTCAACACTTAAATTTTTTTCAGTCATATACTCTGCATGAGGAATGCCCACATATCGAAAATGCCAAGGTTCTGAAATGATCCCTGTAATATCCTTTTTCTCAGGAAGATATCTTAATACAAATCCGTATTTCCAGCTGTTATTGTATAACCATTGTCCCTCAGGGGTATTTTTGAATTCTTCTACAAGAGGATCTGCTGTATTTAATAGCTCTAATGAGGACACATCCAGTGCAAGTCCTGTCTGATGCTCACTGGTTCCAGGAATCGCCACCACTTCAGAAGCTTTTAATTTTGCAGTTTCTAAATCATATTCACTCGAATAATAATTTACCTTTGCATTATACAATTGACTTTGGTAGCTATAAGGCCTATACCCACTCACAGCTCTAAGCCCTGTTATGCCATCATTATTTGCATCTCGAAACAAGTCTATAACTGCTTTATAAGCAGATTCTTGTAATAATATCTCATTTTTGGATGAAGGAACATCATTTACAATATTCACTAAGGTTGAAGGTTCATAATGCTCACTTAAAGTATTCCACTTATTCACCAAAATAAGCTGATCTGTTTTTTGAATTTCTAATTCCTCAAAAATTGAATCCACATCTATTTCTTCCTTGGCATCGCCATCATATTCAACCAAACGTCCATCTATGGGAGAGGTATCCATTGCTTCTCCTCCCTCAGTATCAGATATTTCAACTCTTTGATCTGTATGGTTAAATGCATTTTTAGAATCATCATTCTTTAATCTATATGAATATATAGCAACCAGTATGACTGAAATAAAAACAAACACAAATGCTAACTTTTTACCCATAAATACTCCCCCCTCAAAATAAATACCCCATCCCTACTGGAACGAGGTCTTCAGTAATGTCATCTATAATCTATCTCTACAATTATAAAAAAATATACGAATTTTGTCAATAGAACTCAAATTTGTACAAAAAAAAGGTGTGCTGCGCACACCTTTATCTTAATTCATCTAATAAATCTGTTGCTTTTTCAAGCATCCTTCTGCCATTTTTCATCATTTTACGTCTGCCTCTTTTTGAGGTTGTCATCATTTTAACTCCCATAGCACCTGCAACACCGCCAAGCACCATACCCGCTGTAAACTTATTCAGCATCATAGAAACTCCTTTCAAAATTTTTAGATTGATTTTGGAGATAATTGTAGAATCTCGCATATTTAGTTTGCTATGATGTGGTGTAAAATATTCATTCTTCTAGGGAATGAATAAAAATCCCACTTCTTAGTTTTGGCTCAAACCAAGTGGATTTTGGAGGCATGATTTTATTGGCATCCGCAATATCCATTAAATCTTTTATTGAAGGAGGATATAGGGAAAAAGCGACCTTCATTCCATTTTGTACTCTAATTTCTAGTTCTTTTAAACCTCTTATTCCTCCAACGAAATCAATGTTTTGATCCGTCCTTGGATCTGCAATTCCAAGAATAGGATGGAGCAAATTATTTTGCAAAATGGATACATCCAGTCTTTCCACAGGGTCTTTATCGTTAAAGCTTCCTTCTCTTGCTGTAAGTCTATACCATGTATGATCTATATACATTCCAAACTCATGTTTTTTTCTGGGTTTGTAAGGACTAGATTCTTCAAATTTTTCAACTATAAATTTATCATTTAAAGCTTTTAAAAATTCTTCTTCAGATAAACCGTTTAAATCTTTTACTACGCGATTATAATCCATAATATGAAGCTGGTCATCCGGGAATAAGACAGATAAAAAGAAATTAAATTCTTCTTCACCGGTATAACTTCCTTCTTCTCTTCTTTTTAAACCTACTTTAACAGCGGAAGCAGCTCTATGATGGCCATCCGCAATATATAAATAATCTATCTTATTAAAAACATCTTTTATCTGGTCTATCACAGATTGGTCATCAATCATCCAAACAATATGACGAATGTTGTCTTCTGCTGTAAAATCATAAATTGGATCATTGTTCTTCATCCAAAATTCAATCATGTCGTTAATTTCTTTTTTTGAACGATAGGTTAAAAATATTGGTCCGGTGTGGGCATTGCAATAATCTACATGTTTAATTCTGTCCAGTTCCTTATCTTCTCTGGTTAACTCATGTTTTTTTATAATATTGTTTTGATAATCATCAATAGATGTACATCCTACAATTCCAGTTTGCTCTCTTCCATCCATAACTAATTTATATATATAAAAACAGGAGCTTTTATCCTTTATATATATCCCATCATGAATCATTCTGGTTAAATTCTCTCTTGCTTTTTCGTACACTCTTTGATCATACAAATCAATTGAACGGTCTAAATCGATCTCTGCTTTATCCACATGCAGAAAAGAATATGGATTATCTTTTACCATTGATCTCGCTTCTTCGCTACTCATTACATCATATGGAAGAGCTGCTACTTTATGAACCAAATCTTTTCTTGGCCTGAGTGATTTAAATGGTCTTAATACAGCCATAATCTTCCCCCTCTTATCATATATATTATATATTATTATTCCTTAATATTTGACATTTTACAATAATCTTACTTATGTTTCAATCACCAGAAAGAGTTTCTCAGGCACACTCTCCCATCGTGCGTAATTGGCAAAATCGACAAAATACAATATGTGCAAGCATATCCTACTCGGAAGTTTTTTGGCATAAGAAACCCATGTTATAAAAAAACTTCCGTCATATGACGGAAGTTTTAAGCTATTGATCTTACTATACTCTGTCTTTTGGAGTATAGTTTGTGTGTAGGAGATGATGAGCTTTTTCACTCATTGGGTGACCTAAATAAGTTTCATATAACTCTTTAATAGCAGGATTTTCATGAGATTTTCTGATTGGTTTACCTGCATCTTCGCGATAAATTGCTTCAGCGCGTTTTTTGAGAATTTCAAGATTTCCATGATGATATGGCTGTCCGCCACCACCGATACATCCTCCAGGACAAGCCATAATTTCGATCGCATGAAGTTTTCTTGGATTTCCCGCTTTAACTTCTTCAAGAAGTTTTCTTGCATTTCCTAAACCATGGGCAATTCCAATGTTAAGGTCTATATCACCCATTTTTACAGTTGCAACACGAACGCCATCCAGTCCTCTTAATTGTTCGAATTCAACTTTATCCAATTGCTTACCTGTGAACAATTCATAAGCTGTTCTTGTTGCAGCTTCAATAACACCGCCTGTTGTTCCGAAAATTACACCAGCACCAGTAGATTCTCCCAATGGTCTGTCAAAATCTTCATCTTCAAGCTCATTAAAGTCAATATTGGTACGTTTAATTAAATGTGCCAGTTCTCTTGTAGAGATAGAAATATCCACATCAGGATTTCCATCTACTGAGAATTCTTCTCTGGTAGCTTCATATTTTTTAGCTAAGCAAGGCATAATAGAAACAACTACCATCTTATCACGAGGAATTCCTAATTTTTCAGCATAATAAGATTTTGCGATCGCGCCAAACATTTGTTGAGGTGATTTTGCACTGGATGGTACATCCAATAAATCTTGGAACTGACTTTCAATAAAGTTTACCCATCCTGGACAACATGATGTAAGAATTGGAAGTTTTACATCTCTGTCACCATTTAAGAATTTTTTAATTCTGTCTAATAATTCAGTTCCTTCTTCCATAATCGTTAAATCTGCTGCAAAATCTGTATCAAATACATAATCAAAACCTAATCTTCTAAGAGCAGCTACCATCTTTCCAGTAACTAATGTACCAGGTTCATAGCCAAATTCTTCACCTAATGCAACTCTAACAGCCGGAGCAGTTTGAACAACAACAACTTTGTCCGGATTTGCTAACGCTTCTACTACTTTCCATGTATTATCTTGCTCAGTTAATGCTCCTACAGGACATACAGCAACACATTGTCCGCAATGAGTACATACTGAATCTTCAAGATTTACTTCAAATGCCGGCGCTACAACCGCATTGAATCCTCTGTTTACTCCAGACAGCGCGCCTACTGTTTGTACTTCATTACACATAGTTTCACAACGTCTGCACATAATACATTTATCCATATCGCGGATAATGGATTTGGAAGCATCTTTTCTATAGGTGGATTGTGCACCATCTTTAAAACGAACTTCTCTAAGTCCAAAGGTTTCCGCTAAGTTTTGAAGTTCACATTGTCCAGATTTTGGACAAATCAAGCAATCTTTCGGATGGTCGGATAATAATAATTCTAATACAACTTTTCTCGCATTCAATACACGAATTGTATTGGTTTTTACCACCATTCCATCAAACACCGGTGTCGCGCAAGCAGGAGCTAAATTTCTTCTTCCTTCTACTTCAACAACACAGATTCTACAGGAAGCGGCTTTATTAACCATTTTTATATCATGTAAATCAAGATGGCATAATGTTGGAATATGAACTCCTACTTTTTGCGCTGCTTGTAAAACCGTACTTCCTTTCGGAACTTCCACCTGTTTACCATCTATCGTAACTTTAACATCTGACATTGGTTTTACACTCCTTTTCTTTATTTCTTAATAATTGCGCTGAATTTACACTTTTCAAAGCAAGCGCCACATTTAATACATTTGTCTTGATCGATCACATGGGTTGATTTTACTTTGCCAGAAATTGCACCTACAGGACATACTCTTGAACAAGCTGTACAACCAATACATTTGTCTTCAAGAATGAAATATCTAAGAAGTGCACTACATTGTCCGGCAGGACATCTATGTTCTTTTACATGGGCAACGTATTCATCCCAGAAAGTATCGATAGTAGACAATACTGGGTTTGGAGCGGTTTGTCCCAATCCACATAATGCCGTATCCTTAATAATCTGGCTTAATGATTTTAATGTTTCAAGGTCTTCCATGGTTCCTTTGCCTTCAGTGATTTTGGTTAATAATTCAGACAAACGCTTTGTTCCTACTCTACAAGGTGTACATTTACCACAGGATTCATCTTCAGTAAATTCCAGATAGAATTTTGCAACGCTTGGCATACAGTTGTCTTCATCCATAACAATCATACCACCGGATCCCATCATGGAACCTTTTTCAAGTAAGTTGTCAAAATCAATCGGTGTATCCAAATCTTTCTCTGTTAAGCATCCACCAGATGGTCCTCCAGTTTGAACTGCTTTAAATTTCTTACCGCCTTTAATTCCTCCGCCGATATCAAAAATAACTTCTCTTAAGGTAGTTCCCATAGGAACTTCGATGAGTCCAACATTGTTAACTTTACCTGCCAATGCAAAAACTTTGGTTCCTTTTGATTTTTCGGTACCAATAGAACTGAACCAATCAGCACCTTTTAAGAGAATTACAGGAACATTAGCAAAAGTTTCTACGTTATTAACATTGGTTGGTTTACCCCAGAAACCAGATTCTGCTGGGAATGGAGGTTTCGTCGTAGGTTCTCCTCTTTCTCCTTCCATGGAGTGAATAAGAGCTGTTTCCTCACCGCATACGAAAGCTCCTGCACCGTATTTTATTTCAATATCAAAGTCAAATCCTGTTCCTAAAATATCTTTTCCAAGTAATCCGTATGCTCTTGCATCTTCAATAGCTTTTTTAAGACGTCTTACTGCCAATGGATATTCCGCACGGATGTAAACTAATCCTTGGGATGCACCTATAGCATAACCACAGATTGCCATAGCTTCTACAACGGAGTGAGGGTCTCCTTCTAAGATAGAACGGTCCATAAAAGCCCCTGGGTCTCCTTCATCGGCATTACATACAACATATTTTTGATCAGATTGATTTTTATGTGCAAATTCCCATTTAAGTCCTGTTGGGAATCCACCGCCACCTCTTCCTCTTAATCCGGATTTTTTCATTTCTTCAATAACGGATTCAGGTGTCATTTCAGTTAATGCTTTTCCTAAAGCTTGATAACCGTCTCTTGCAATATACTCATCTATATTATCAGGATCGATAAATCCGCAGTTTCTTAAAGCAATTCTCATTTGCTTTTTGTAGAAATCCATATGCTTAGAGTCTTCGATGGATTGATCCGTAGCTGGTTCTTTATATAATAATTGATCTACTTTTCTTCCTTTGATTAAATGTTCTTTAACAATAACTTCAGCATCTTCAGGTTTAACTTGTACATAAAAAGTATTATCAGGAAGAATTTTTACGATAGGTCCTTTTTCACAAAAACCAAAACATCCTGTTTTTAAAACCTGAACATCATTTTCCATTCCATTTTCTTTTAATAAAGCCTTTATATTATCAACGATCTGTGTGGAATTAGAAGAAATGCAGCCTGTTCCACCACAAACCAAAACATGCATTTTATACTTGGACATTATGAAAGCCTCCTTTTACAATTACTCATCCACTGTTTTATGACTCACAGGTATGATTCCGTCTAATAGTTCGCCATTTTTCACATACTTTTCTACTATTTCCTTAGCTCTTTCTACGGTTACTTCCCCAAATACCACTGGTTCTTCTCCCGGAATAGCAACTTCTATTGTAGGCTCTGCATAACAATATCCCATGCAGCCAGTTTGAGATATAACTACATTATCTAATTTTTCATTGGCAACAATATCAACTAATGCATTCATAACTTCTCTAGCTCCTGACGCTATTCCACAGGTTGCCATTGCCACACGGATCTGAACTAATTTTTCCATGTTGTCGCCTTTTTCTCTTATATCCACTTTTGATTTAAATTGCTCTCTTAATTGCTTTAATTCATCTAAAGATTTTATTTTAGCCATGACATTCCCTCCCCAATAACCTATTCATACTCTTTAAGAATTGATTTTACTTGGTCCGGAGTAACACGACCATATACTTTTTCTCCAACTAAAACTACGGGAGCCAATCCGCATGCCCCTACGCAGCGCAGTGCATCCAGCGAAAAGTTTCCATCAGCCGTTGTTTCTCCTACTTCAATATTTAATTCTCTTTTAAACTCATCTAAAACTTTATCAGCACCTCTAACATAGCAAGCTGTTCCCATACAAACAGATATTGGGTATTTTCCTTTAGGAATCATGGTGAAGAATGAGTAGAAGCTTACAATACCATATACTTTAGATACAGGTATGTTCAACTTCTTTGCTACAAACTGCTGTACTTCCTTTGGAAGGTATCCAAAAATCTCTTGAGCCCTATGTAATGCAGAGATCAGAGCTCCATTTTTATCACTTAGTTCGTCAATAAATTGTTCTAACTCACGGAAACCGCGTTCAGACAATTCGTTTGTGCAATTTGCACAATTAGCCATTTTTATTCCCCCTTCAAGTATATGAAATTAAATTAGGCGTAATCAAATTTCGATTTCATAAAGAAGCCGAATTGATTAGCAAAAAAAATATGTTATTAGCACAACTATGAAGTTAGCACACTTTCAACTTCATTGTCAATATTATAACATAAATCTTTATAAATGTACAAACCTTTCATATTAATAATTTAATAACTTGACTTATAGATTTTGATTCTAATTCGATAAACTGCTCTCTTTCAGAAATATCTTGCAAATAATGCGCATCCGAAGACCGGATCACATTGTATTGACTGTATTTTAACTTAGCTTTTTCTAAATCTGCATTCTTTGAAACTTCAAGTGTATGAACATCTAAATCTTCTGGAATCCATCCTAAATTTGATAAAATACTATAAGATGAACGGTCTATATGAGCAGGAACAGCAACTCCACTAAAGGCTCTAACATACTTTACTACGTCGTAAACACTTAATGAAGTTGCAGTTAAAAGTAATCTTTTGTTTTCTCCAATAATATCATCTTGCTCATTAAGAATTAGTTGCTCTCCAAAGATACTCACTCTATTTTCCAGGGGCGGTAAATGTTTATAAACCAAGTCTTGCATCTGATATGCCGAAACGAGATCGGGAAATAGACAAACCACGTGTATTTCTTCAGATGTCTCAACTTCCATCCCTGGGATAACAATAAGTTCTGTCCCTTCCGCTACTTTCATGACTGCTTTAACATTTTCACAGGAATTGTGGTCAGTAATAGCGATAATATCTAATTCTTTTAACAATGCCATGTTCACGATATTATTGGGGGTCATATCGTTATCCCCACAGGGTGAAAGGGCCGTATGAATATGGAAATCATAAGCATATTTCATTGCTAAGATATTCCTATTTCGGTTAGTTTTTTCACAAGCTGGTATGCATTGATCTCTGAAGAGAATACAGGAATGTCTTCTTCATTAGCTTTTTCGATAGTATCCTGATCTATGTGAGCACCCTCTGCAATAATAATGCAAGATAAATTTAATAATGACGCAATGGCTATAATATTCACGTGACTTTGAATAGTAATCCAAGCTGCCCCTGGTTTCGCATTGGCCATCACCCAGCTTAATAAGTCTCCAACATATCCTGTTGTAATCTCCTTATCCAATCCATTTTCCCCTGCAACTATGGATAATCCAAGAGTTTTCATTAATTCTCTTACGGTCATTTCATCACTTCCTAATCATCATTTTTTCTAAAAGCCGGAGGCAACTTCTGTGAAAGATTAACCATGGCTTCTGCCATTTCCCTAACTTTTTGTCTTAACATAAAAATGCAGTCTTCAATATTTGCATTGCCTCTTACAATATCTTCAGCCAGAGCTCTGCAATTTGGTGCACCACAGGAGCCACAATCAATCTGCGGAAGGGTATCGTATATTCCCTCTAATTCTTCCAGCTTTTTGATTGCCTTCTCCATATCTTCATCCAATGTCATAACTGGCTTTGAATTCACTGGATTATTCCATATAAGATTGGAGTCGCTGATTAATTGCTCCTTATCATCTTGTTCTTTTAATGTCGCTGAATGACGTAAAAGCTTTTTAAGATGATTTTTGGCTACAAAACTGTTTTCGACAGTCAATGGCCCTCCTAAACACCCTCCATGACAAGCTAATGCTTCAATAAAATCAACATCTATAAGTTTTCCGTTTTCTACCTTTTCCAAGATTTTATTAACATTTTCTATACCATCAACAGCTATGTAATTATCAATGCCTAAAAATTCTCCTTCACCGCCAGACATAGCCCATCCAATCCCATTGCTGGAGCTTTGTCTGAGAATTTCTGGATGCTCGATTTTTTTTAATACTGGGATAAGCTTCATATATACATCCTTAATTGAAAGTACTTTATCAACAGAAGATTTATCAAAACCTATGGGATTTCTTACATTCGTAGCTTTCGCAGCGCAAGGACTTATAAAAAATACACCTATATCTTTTTCATTGATTCCTTTCCTGACTAAATTGGCTTTGACCTCTCTTGCTGCAACCTCCATGGGAGAAATAATTGGAAGTATATGATGAATCAATTCAGGAAATCTTATTTGAATGAAACGGACGATCGCTGGACAAGCAGATGATATAACCGGCTTAGGGATCGCATTGGTTTCTAATATCTTTTTAGAAGCCGCCGTTACAATTTCTGCACCTCTGGCGACCTCATAAATTTCATCAAATCCAAGCTTTTTAAGCCCTGTTAAAATAATATTTATATCCAATATATCCTTAAACTGCGCATATAAAGTAGGTGCAGGTATCGCAACTTTATATTTAAATTCCGAAAAACTGTCCAAAGTATCGGTTACTGCTTTTTTGGCATGATTGGTACATACCCTTATACACAAACCACAATCAATGCAACGTTCACTAATAATTTTAGCCTTACCGTTTCTTACTCTTATGGCTTCCGTTGGACATCGTTTAATACAATCCGTACATCCCCTGCACTTCTCTTCCTGGAGAGTCACGGAGTGTAAACATTCCCACATTTAATCACCTTCTCCGACTTTCTCTCTTAAATGTATACTGTAATTTCTACCGTTGTCCCCTTACCGACTTCTGATGTTACTTTTAAATTGTCACTATATTTTTTCATATTCGGAAGTCCCATACCTGCGCCAAACCCTAACTCACGAACTTGCTCAGAAGCAGTAGAATACCCCTCCTGCATCGCCAAATCAATATCAGGTATTCCAGGACCTGTATCTTTTAAAACGATGTATACTTTTTCAGGAGTAATCTCGACGTCAATAGTCCCCCCATTGGCATGAATAACCATATTGATTTCAGCTTCATACATTGCAATTGCTATTTTTCGAATAATTTCAGGAGCAATTCCCAACTGCTTCAATACTTTTTTTACTTGACTTGAAGATTCCCCTGCTAAAGTAAACTCATCTCCATCTACTTTGAAACTAAGGTTCATAGTTTAGTTTTCCTCCGCTTTTTCTTCTTTTCCTGTTAGCCCATTACTGTACAGCAAACCACAAGCGATATATAATGGATGCTGAGTGGCCAAAATAACCATTTTTTTCGATTCTGCCAGTTCAAGAACATCTTGCGTAACTTTCTTTCCTCTTACAAAAACAATTGCTTTAATATCCATCATTTCTGCCGTTCGAATTACTTGGGGATTTACAAGCCCTGTCAAAAGCACTATTTTTTCTTTTACAAAGGCAAGAACATCACTCATCAAATCAGAACCACAAGCCAAAAAAACTTCTCTGTCTAAACGATCTTCACCTACTAAAACTTCTGCATTGAGAATCTCTTTTACTTCCCTTAACTTCATACCCTTTCCTCCATTTGCAATTGAAAACTTAATTTTAAAAATTTTTATTTTAAACATTATTATATCAGATAGAATAATTTTTGTGGAGTTGAAAAATAGCTTCTCCAGGAAGTACAATTTTAAATAAATTCTTGTTAGGAAAATTAAAGATCTTCACCCGCCCGATATTTTTAAAAGGCTTCTTAATTCTTTTCATTCCTAAACCATATTTAAGGAAACGTTCTTTTTGATCAATTAAAAGTAATCTTTGATAAAGCCAGGGATTTCTTCTGGGAGGATTTTGATCTTCCATTAACTTCTTAATGCTCCCTCCAATCCAAATAGAGCCTGGGTTGGAAATTTCTATCTTATGGCTGTCAATCGTAACTACGATTTCTCGCGTCATGTCCCAGTAATCCCTGTGAACAACTGCATTGCATAAAGCATCATAAATCGATTGAACCGGATAAGATGAGTCTTTGAAAAAAGATGCAATAAGTTCTTCCGAACTATCCAACATTTTTAAAAGATTCCCTCTGATCGCATAACCTTGTCCATTATATTCTATTTTTATGCCTGTATGTGGAAGATAATTTTGAGGATACCTTCCGAATAGCAAAAGGCCTCCCATTGTAGGATGATATGTAGATCTCTCAGACTCTCTCCCTATGATCCCCAATCCTTCTAGCAAAATAAGTCGATTTTCTTCAGGAATCACTCCGTTTCCTAAGATATGCTTTTTTATAAGAGTATCATCCAGTTCACTGAGTGGAACTTTTCTGCAAACGATCTGCTCTGAACTTGATAATCCATTTTCCTGAAGCATGTTTGCTATCTCATGTCTTCTGGCAATATCCGTTGTCGAGCCTCTGCGAATATAAAAAGTTCCTGTCTGCCTTACCTGATGAGGACGCTGATCGCTTTTAAAAATTGTAATAACAGCAATATTTTTTTGCCTGTAATTCACCACGTCTACTCTTATGGGAACCGGAGGATCACAGCGGTTACATATAATCTGCTGAATTTTTTCTTCATTAAAAGGCTCTAAATTAACCCCAACGATTTCCTTTGATTTATCTTTGACGCCATAAACAATGTAGCCTCTTCCTCCATTGGTATTGGCAATTGCACAAACATCTTTAACAAATTCCTTTTTGGCCGATTCTGTGTCCAATTGAAGCTTCTCTTTAAAATCCAGTTTAAATCCTTCCGGCTGACTAAGCAATTGCTCTAGTTTTTTTATGTCCACTTCCGATCACCTTCTTAAGATCATCTTTAACTATTCCTATGCTTAAACATTAATAAATATTTTTTGATTACCCAATATCAAAAAAATTTTATAATTAATTATATTGTATATAAAAAATTACTGCAGTAGAAGAACGCATTTTTCTGAGTTCATATTTTATTGTAATTGATAGATATAATAACCTTCCTCATCTATGATTTTAGTAAAGTTATTATCAAGATATTTCTTATATTCACCATTGTCATTGGCAATCCAGCCTTTCATCGGAACAAAATATTTCGCTCCATTTTTAATATAATAGTCTATCTCTTCTACAGGGTCCTTAGGAATATAGTCGTAATATTTTATATTAGCTCTCCAGCCCTTTCTCTCACAAGCATTCAGCAAAGCAGGATCAGGTGTTCCTACAACAATTAAATCTTCTTTTTCTGTATATTTTTTAACCATATTGGCTTGTTTAATGATTTCAGTTTTTTCAATATAGAATGGTACCAAGCTGATATAAGCAGAATAACCGACCCATATCATAATTAATGTCATCCATACTCCTCCATATTTATGTCTCCAAATCATATTTAATGGTTTAGATGCCATCAATGCAATCAGCGGACCAACAAATATCAAGTAGTAATATAAACGAATCACTGCAACAATCAAAATCAATTCCAAAGCCATGGCTCCTGCCCAAATCCCGATAGGAAATTCATCTTTCCAATTCATCAAAATCAATCCGATTACAGACAAGCATAATAATTGCAAAGTATAGCCTTGAGGAAGTTTATCCCGAAAAAATTCCATGGCTTCTCTCGTAAAGAAATCCTGAAAAAATCTTACAAAAATATGTTTTTGGGCAATATCATTTACAAATTTGAATTCTGCAATGTTTTTGATCCAATGAAAATACAAATAAGGTGTCCCAAGAGAAATAATCCCAAAGCAATATAATTCCCAAACCTTAAAAATTTTCATTTTATATTTATGTATTGCCATCGCTAACATGGGTATACCAATAAAAATCGTAGGGATCTTTTGAGAAATGGCCAAAGCAGTAAAAATTGAAGCAAGAAAAATATACTTTCTCTGTACTTTTTCAATCCAGACAACAAAGAAGTAAAAAGCCCCCAAATAAAAAAATAATGCCGAAGATTCAGGCATAATTGCGCGGGAGAAGAAGATGTTTATTGGAAAAATACCATAAAGAAGAAGAGCTATTCTGGATTGCTCTATTGAATAATATTTTCTGGCAATTAAATATAAAAAAACACAAGAACCTATAAAAAATGAAATTGGAACAATTCTGGCAAGCATATATTTATACCCAAAACATTTATACAAAATGGCAATCAGAAATGTGGTGACTTGGAATTCTAATTGAACATAATTTGGCATCGGTCCATCGTAATTAAATTGGGGATAAAAAATATTAAATCTGTGTTCAATAAAATTACGGGCAATGGATTCTGTATCAGATTGCCTCCACCTTTCTCCTTGTTCATAGGGAGATTGATTAATATATGGAATTCTAAGACATAAAATCAGACAGATAATAATAAACGTGATTAGTTTTTCTCTTATCTTAGACATAAACCACCCAAACCCCCAAAACGATTAAAACTGTTCCAAGAATTTTACGTAACGAAATTTCTTCTCCAAGCAAAAAAACAGACATAATCATGATGATAATATAATTTAAACTAACCAAAGGATAACTATAGCTTAACTCATTTTTCGTGAGTACCTTAATCCACAATAGAAAACTCACTGAAAAAAGTATGATTCCTAATATAATTTGAGGTATTTTTATAATATGAATTATATCTTTCGGTAACGTCTTAAAGGAAAACGGCAGTTCTCCTAATTGATCCGCTCCGACTTTTAATATGACCTGACCAATTGCCCCCAAAAAAACCGATAATAAAGCAACCCATATATTCTTCATAATAACCTCCATGTATGTATATTTCATTTTATCTTTGCCCTGCTTTCTTTAAAGTTGGTTTCCGTACTCTGCGCAACAAATCAAAATAGCCTTTAATGGTCTGGGCAACTTTCATTTTGCTTTGGCTGTCTTTTAAGTGATACTCGAGCATCAATGGATATTCGGCCGCTTTTATACCGATTTTGCTAAAACGGGCTAAAATTTCCGCCATACAGTCAAATCCGTTGGTCGTGATGAGTTGATTTTGATACAAAGCCATCGATTGACGTAAATAACCTATACGATATACTCTAAAGCCTGAAGAATAATCATTGATATTTTTAATATTGAAAAATAATTTAAAAAAATATTTCGCTCCCCTGCTATAAATTCTTCTTATAATAGGTACTCCAATCTCCTTTCCCCCTTCTGCAAAACGAGAAGCAATAATAAGATCTAATCTTTCTTCATTCATCTTCTTAATCATGTCTATAATATGGGAAGGATTATGAGTATTATCTGCATCCATTGTAACGAGAAGATCTTCATCATTGGCATACTTTATGACAGTGTGAAACAATGTATTAATGGCAGCACCTAAGCCTCGATTGGTCTCATGATGAATAGAACGAATATAATCATACTTTTTGCTGTACTCATCTAAAACTCTTCTTGTTCCATCTGTACTTCCATCATTAATTACAATCACTTCTAAAGGTTGGTCAATAGATTCACGGACATATTGAATTTTTTCCAAAACTGCCGGAAGTGCTTTTTCTTCATTATATGCAGGAAGACCGATAAATACTTTAGAATTCATTGATGCCCTTCTTTCTTTATACTTTTCTTTAATTTATTCTGTTCACTATTTTTCATTTTTATGAATAAAAAAAAGCACTTTCCTTGATTGATATACTATCTCTTAAGGAAAAGTGCTTATAATTCATATTTTAGTTCTTGTCAAATGAATATTGATTAATAGATCATGCAGCCTTTCAAAAATTAAACCTGCTACAAACCATGCCGGAGCATAATCTAAACGAATAAAACCATTTATTGAATACGGGGTTCCGCTGTAATCCCAGGGACAAACTCCTATAAGCATTTGCAGAGCCCAACCGGTAAAATATTCTATAAAAAAGATTAAAACGGTGTATACACCTCCTCGGATGATAACCGGCCAGCTTCTCATTTTATTATGAATTGGTTCAAAGAAAATAGCTAATCCATATATTGGGAACATCCAAATATATGTTCCACCTTCTAAAACAATATTTCCCTTTAATAAAGAACCTAAACCTGTCCAAATAATTTCCAAACACCATCCAGCTAATCCATATATAATAAATCTTTTTTTCATATGGATTATTTTGTTCCAAAATAATTATAAATATTTATAATGAAGCTTTTCCCAATTTATCTTCTCTTCAGCAATTCATTGCAAAGGTCTTCCCATTGAACACCTGTTTGCACCATAACAACCATCAAATGATACAGAAGATCAGATATTTCATAAGTAATTTCTGCTTTGTCATTATTCTTTGATGCAATAATCACTTCTGCAGTTTCTTCTCCTACTTTCTTTAGCATTTTATCAATTCCCTTATCAAAAAGATAATTTGTATAAGAACCTTCTTTAGGATTCTTTCTTCTGTCCACTATCACATCATATACTTGTTGTAAGACTTCAAATTTATCTTGATTTTGATCTTTGGCTTCTTTTTCGACCAATTCATTATTTTTAAGAGAGCGATAAAAGCAAGTACGATTGCCTGTATGGCATGCAGCTCCTATCTGTTCAACTTGGATTAAAATTGCATCTAAATCGCAATCAAAAGAAATCTCTTTTACTTTTTGAAAATGTCCGGAAGTTTCCCCTTTAAGCCATAACTTTTGCCTGCTTCGGCTATAATAATGAACATTTCCAGTTTCTAAAGTTTTTTGCAGTGCTTCTTTATTCATATAAGCAACCATTAGCACTTCTTTTGAATATATGTCTTGAGTAATTGCAGGGACTAATCCCTGGGCATCATATTTTATATCATCGATGATCTCCATATTATTCAGTCCTCCTGTTTATAAACTATAAGTTATATTCTAACTGGTACATTTTTTCTTTTAAGATATTCTTTTAGATCTTTAATTTCCATTTCTTTAAAGTGAAATAAGGAAGCAGCCAATGCTGCATCCGCCCCACCCTCTGTTAATGCCTCATAGAAATGCTCCATCGTACCTGCTCCACCAGAAGCAATAACAGGAATAGAAACGGCTTGAGAAATAGCTTTGGTTAGCTCTAAATCGTATCCTGCTTTCGTTCCATCACAATCCATGCTTGTTAAAAGTATTTCTCCAGCTCCTCTTTTTTCTGCTTCTATTGCCCATTGTACAGCATCTTTTCCAGTATTGACACGACCTCCGTTTAAATATACGTCCCAACCAGTATTATCTTTTCTTTTTTTTGCATCAATTGCCACTACAACACATTGATTTCCAAAGCGTTCTGCTGCTTCTGTAATAAGCTCTGGTCGCTTTAAAGCAGCAGAATTGACAGAAATTTTATCTGCTCCTGCACTTAAAATGTTTCTAAAATCATCGATACTTCTAATACCCCCTCCAACAGTAAGAGGTATAAATACTTTTTCTGCTGTTTTTGCAACAACATCGATCATAATTCTTCTGTCATCTGATGAAGCAGTAATATCCAAAAACACAATTTCATCTGCCATAGCTTCATTGTAAGCTGCAGCAATCTCAACAGGATCTCCTGCATCTACTAAATTTACAAAATTAACACCTTTAACTACCCTTCCATTGTTAACATCTAAGCAAGGAATGATTCGCTTTGTATGCATCATCTCACCTCGATTCAAATCGCTGAATTGCCTGTGCTAAGTCTATAGTCCCCTGATAAAGTGCTTTTCCAATAATAACGCCTTCTGCACCAATTTGGCTTACCTTCTCTAAATCCGATAAAGCAGCTACCCCTCCAGAAGCAATAATATCCATATCAGTTTTATCAATTAAATCTTTCGTAGCTTCAATATTGACGCCACAGAGCATGCCGTCTTTAGAAATGTCGGTATAAATGATCGTTTTAACACCGATTTTTTTCATTTGAAGACATAAGTCCACTGCTGATACATCGCTTAATTCTTCCCAACCTTCTACAGCAACTCTACCGTCTTTGGCATCTATTCCAACAACAATTCTCTCAGAACCAAAGAGCTTGATTGCTTCTCTCACTAAATCCGGGTTTTTAACTGCTGCAGTCCCGATAATCACCCTATTCACTCCTAAAGACAGTCTGTCTTTGATGGAATCAATTGATCTGATCCCTCCTCCGGTTTGAACAGGCACATTCATATTTTTAACAATTTCTTTGATGACATTTTTATTGGCCTCTTCTCCTGATAATGCTCCGTCTAAGTCCACAATATGAATAAATGAAGCTCCTTTTTTTACCCACTCTTTTGCCATATCAACCGGATTATCGCTGTATACTGTTACATGATCAAATCGCCCTTGAGAAAGTCTTACGCATTTTCCACCTTTTATATCAATCGCTGGATAAATTCTCATTCTTTAATCCTCCAAAATTTTTTAATATCTTAAGGCCTATATTACCACTTTTTTCAGGATGAAATTGAGTTGCATATATATTTTTATTTTGTGCCGCCACTTGTATTTCCTTGCCATAAAAGGTTGTTGCAGATACAACCGAAGCATCCGTTTCCAAGTGATAGGAATGCACAAAGTAAACATAAGGTTCTTCCGGCAGTCCTTCAAATAAGGGTGCTCGTTTTTCAATCTTTAAGGAATTCCATCCTATATGAGGAACTTTAACGGTATTAGGAAGCTTTACGATATTTCCTTTTAATAATCCCAACCCCTGATACTCACCATATTCATAACTTTTTTCAAAAATCAGGTGCATACCCAGGCAAATTCCTAAGAATGGTTTCCCATCTTCTACTGCCCTATAAATCTCTTCATCCAGTCTTTTTTCCTGTAAAGTTTTAATGGCATCACGAAATGCTCCAACCCCCGGAAGAACAACTTGATCTGCTTTACGTATTTCTTCTTTATTTTCAGTAACCTGTGCTTCATATCCTAAAAATTCAAAAGCTTTCTGGACACTTCTCAGATTTCCCATACCATAATCAATAATTGCAATACTCATATCACACCTCCAAAATGCCTTTGGTAGAAAGCACTCCCTCAATTCTGGCATCTAACTGTGTGGCTTCATCCAATGCCTTCCCAAATGCTTTAAACATCGCTTCAATGATGTGATGATTATTTTTTCCGCTTAAGACTTTTATATGAACATTCAGTCCTCCATGAATACATACTGCTCTAAAAAACTCTTCCACTATCTCTGTATCCATTTCTCCAACTTTTTCCACAGTAAATTGTGCATCAAACCCCAGATATGGGCGGCCAGACAGATCGATGGCGCACAACACCAAAGCATCTTCCATAGGTAAAATCATGGAACCATACCTTTTGATACCTTTTTTATCTCCCAGAGCTTTAGCAATACACTGTCCCAGAACGATGCCTACATCTTCTATGGTATGATGGCAGTCAACTTCCAAATCCCCTTTGGCTTCAACATTTAAATCGATGAATCCATGTCTGGATATATGAGTTAACATATGGTCAAAAAAACCAATACCCGTTTTTATATGAGAGATCCCCGAACCGTATAAATTGATAGACATTTTAATATCTGTTTCGTTAGTTTTTCTATGAACCTGAGCTTTTCTTTCAAGCATTTTATATTCTCCTTTACTGATCTCATAGAATTTACCGACACTTACCTGATCTAAATGATGATGCTTTTTAAAACCTTCAATAATTTTTCGTTTTGTTCTTTAGTTCCTACAGTAATCCTAAGTAATAACGTTCCTTCACAGACACCAAAGGAACGCACAAAGATTTCTTTTTTCTCTAATTGATTGGCCAGCTCAGAATTCTGAGTTTCAATTAAGATAAAATTGGCATCAGAATCAAAAACTTTAATATTGGGAATTTTTCTTAATTCCTTGATTAAATACTCTCGTTCAGTTTTAAGGTAATCTATTCTTTCTCGATTGACTTTTTCGTCTTGTAATACCCATGTTGCTATTTTTTGAGAAAGCACATTGAGATTATAAGGGGGTTTCGTTAAATAGATAGCATCTATGATCTCCCTGTCTCCAATACCATATCCTACTCTAAGGCCCGCCAATCCATAGGCTTTTGAGAAAGTTCTAAAGACTACCATGTGAGGATATTTCTCTATAAGAGGAATCATAGTTTCATTAGAAAATTCGCCATAAGCTTCATCAATAAGAATAGGACATTTCACATTTTGGGCAATTTCCTCAATTTGCCTGGTTGGAAGCAGATTACCTGTAGGATTATTTGGAGTGCATAAAATGAGTATTTTAGAATTGTACTTATTACACGTTTTAATGATCTCGGAAACAGGATAGGTATAATCCTCATTCAATTTAACTTCTATCGGTACCCCGTGATTTAAAATAGTTGTGGAGCGATACATGCTGAACGAAGGATCAGGTATTACAACCCTGTCCCCCGGTTCCAGAAACACTTTCATCATACAGTCAATAAGCTGGTCTGAACCTACTCCACAGATTACATTTTCCACATTAACTTTCCAAAAAGAAGCCAGAGCTTCTCTTAATTCTGTCGAATCCGTGTCCGGATAGAGGTTGAGATTTTCTTCCTTTTCAATCCATTGGATCAATTTACTTTTTACATTCTCACTTAGAGAAAAAGGACTTTCATTGGCATCCAACTTAATCTTCTGAGGTCTGAATGCTGCATGATAGGGTTTAAATTCTCTCAGCTCTTTCCTTATATAGTCTTTAAGCATTTTCAAACCTCACTCTCACTGAATTCGCATGAGCCGTTAATGCTTCAGCTTCTGCAAAAATAATGATATCATCACTTAGTTCTTTTAAAGCCTCTTGCGGAAAGAAGATCACACTGGATTTTTTCATAAAATCATCTACATTAAGAGGAGAGAAAAATTTAGCTGTTCCACTGGTAGGAAGAACATGGTTAGGCCCTGCCATATAGTCCCCTAGAGGCTCTGGCGAATAATGTCCTAAAAAGATTGCCCCTGCATTTTTAATTTTAGGCAGTAAAGAAAGTGCCTCCCTGGTGCAGACTTCCAAATGTTCTGGTGCAATCTTATTGCTGATTTCTATGGCTTCATCTATGGTATTAACGATGATAATAGCCCCAAAATCTTTTAAAGAGTTTGTGATAATTTCTTTTCGAGAAAGCTTTTCTGTTTGTCGAATCAATTCATCTTTTACAGCATAAGCTAATTCCTTACTGGTTGTTACAAGAATGGATGAAGCCAATTCGTCATGCTCTGCCTGGGATAACAAATCTGCAGCAACGAATACTGGATTTGCACTGTCATCTGCCACCACCAGAATTTCACTGGGCCCTGCGATGGAATCAATACTTACATGGCCAAATACAGTTCTTTTAGCCAGAGTGACAAAAATGTTTCCGGGTCCTACAATCTTATCAACCTTAGGAATGGTTTCTGTTCCGAAAGCCAGGGCTGCAACTGCCTGAGCTCCTCCTATCTTATATATTTCTGTAACACCACTGATCTTAGCAGCTACTAATACGCCTGGATTAACACTACCATCTTTTTGAGGAGGAGTTACCATTACAATTCTTTTTACTCCTGCAACCTGTGCCGGAATAACATTCATAAGTACTGAAGAAGGATAGGCAGCTTTACCTCCGGGTACATATACTCCAACGCTTTCCATAGGCATTACCATTTGACCTAATATGGTTCCTTTTTCATCCGGTGCAATCCAACTGTTTCCTTTTTGTTTTTCGTGAAAAGATCTAACCCTGTCAGCTGCTTTTTGAAGAATGGATATTAATTTTTCATCCAGTTTTTTATAAGCTTCCTGAATTTCATCTTCTGTGACTTTGATCGTTTGGGATGTCAAAGATACTTGATCAAATTGACGAGTATAGTCTAAAACTGCTTCATCCTTATTATTGCGTACATTGTCTATGATATCATCCACTATATCCTGTACATTTTTAAAATTCAGCTGGGATCTTTTCAACAATTCCTCTATAAAAATTTCAGCTTTATAATCCTGATTATCTATTATTCTTATCATTTTCTCACCCTATTCATTGATTACTTTTTTTGCTTTTTCAATAAGATCAGTTATTCGATCGTATTCCATTTTCATGCTTACACGATTGACCACCATTCTGGCAGATAAAGGACATATCTCTTCTAACACAAATAACCCGTTTTCCTTTAAAGTACTTCCAGTTTCAACGATATCAACGATCACTTCTGCCAATCCAACAATAGGCGCCAATTCTACAGAACCGTTTAGTTTAATGATTTCTACAGTTTGCTGCTTTTTATGATAAAAATAATCACTGGCTATATTGGGATATTTGGTGGCTACCCGCAATAAATCCTGACCGCTTTCCAATTTTTCTTTCATTTCTTTTGGACCTGCTACAACCATACGACATTTCCCAAAGCCTAAATTGAGTACTTCATATAAATTCCTTTTTTCTTCTAACAGGGTGTCTTTTCCTACCACCCCTATATCTGCTGCCCCGTATTCTACATATGTAGGTACATCCGTAGCCTTTGCCAAAAAGAATTTGAGTTTTAATTCTTCGTTAGTAAAAATTAATTTTCTCGATTTTTCTTTCATTTCCTCGCAAGTAAAACCAATAGACTCAAGTAGTTCCATGGTTTTATCCGCTAATCTTCCTTTGGCCAGGGCAAATGTTAAGTATCTCATTCAGTCTCCCCCTTATCTGCCTTTTGAATCAATTCTTCCACAGTCGTCCTTATGGTTTGATTAGTCATTAAGTTAATAAGCTGTACATTTTGATCATCTTCAAAGTATAATATTCCTCCTATGTTCTTTGAGCGGGCATACTTTTTATTTTGTTCTATATCTTCATGAATTAAACTATTTTCAATATACATGCCCTGGCTTCTAAGGAGGTCTCCAGTCATTAATGCTTGCTTCCTTCCTTTTGGTTCATAAACCAGAAGGGTATCTACTTTCCAGACAGGTATCTCTATTTTTTGCCTGTTAATGGCATTCATAAGTTGTTCTACAGTAATTCCAAAGCCTACTGCAGGACAATCTCTCCCAAATTCTCCAACCAGTCCGTCATAGCGCCCTCCCTCTAAAATCGTAAAACCTGTTCCATAAGTGTATCCTCTAAAAATAATTCCTGTATAATAATTGCTTCTGCTGACCATTCCAAGATCAAATGAGATATATTTCTCAACACCATAATCACACAAAATCTCATAAACTCTTTTTAATTTTTCCAAAGCTTCTTTTGATCTTGAATTATTGGTTAAGTTCTTTGTTTTTTCTATAACATCTATTGAGCCACAAAGTTTAGGCAAATCCAAAAACAGTTGTTTTAAGTCAGAAGCAATAGGAAATTGCTCTATAAACTCTTCTACTCCAATAAAATCTTTATTTTCAATTAATTGTCTGATCTCTTCTTCCTCTTCTGCACTTAAACCAGCCTCTTCTAATACCCCTTTAAAAAAATCTATCTGACCTAAATCAATTTGAAACTCATTAAGTCCTGCTGCACTTAAGCTGTTGACCGCCAAAGCAATGACCTCTGCATCGGCTTCATCAGAATTCATTCCCAACAATTCTACTCCTGCCTGAGAAAACTCTCTTGTCTTTCCCTGATAACTTTCATTATATCGAAATGCCTTATCAATATAACAAAGACGGATAGGTTTTGATTCATCTTTCAGTGTCGTAGCAGCCATTCTGGCAATAGGAGGTGTCATATCAGGTCTTAGAGCCAGAATTGCTCCTTCTCTGTCAAAAAACTTATACATATGTTTCTGCTGAATCTTACCATTATCCTCTGAAAAAACATCATAATACTCAAAAGTAGGCGTTTGGACATTATAATATCCATATCTGTTAAAAACAGATTCAATCCTTCTCTCGATTTCTATCTTTTTAGCACATTCTCGGGGAAGCAAATCTCTGACTCCCTCTGGCGTATGAAGTCTATAATCTTTCACAGTAGCCCTCCTTTACTGATGCATCTCTTTATCAGTGTGAAGTTATAAATTAATAAATTACAAACATTATATAACTAAATAGATATTTTGTCAATTTTTTCTTATATAAGAAATCGAGTTCTTTTCATTTGTGAAATAAAAATTTAGGTATTTGGAAGTAGGATAAGTTTTTTTGCAAAATAATAAAATCGCCCGGTGGGCGACTTTATTATGATTATTATTCAATTTACAATAACTTTTACTCATGAGACAGGAAAGTTTTAATTTTATCTATAATCATAGAAAGTGCAACACTGTTAAATCCACCTTCAGGAATAATAACATCGGCATTCTTCTTACTGGGTTCAACAAATTCTTCGTGCATCGGTTTTACAGTTGTGAGATATTGATTGATGACTGAATCTAAATCTCTTCCTCTTTCCTTTACATCCCTTAAAAGTCTTCGAATCAGTCGTACATCTGCATCCGTATCAACGAAAATTTTAATATCCATTAAACTTAACAACTCTTTATTTTCGAAAATTAAAATTCCCTCTACAATAATTACTTTTGCCGGTGTAATATGTACCGTTTCTTTTGTTCTTGTATGCTCCACAAAAGAGTAGGAAGGGCGGTCTATGCTTTCTCCATTTTTTAGTCTTTTTATATGAGAGACCATCAGTGCTGTATCAAAAGCATTGGGATGATCATAATTTAATTTTTTTCTTTCTTCCAGAGGCAAATGATCATTAGACTTATAATAATGGTCATGACTAATTGTAACGACTTCATTATTAAATTCTTCTTTTAATCGATTGACTAAAGTTGTTTTACCAGATCCCGTTCCCCCGGCTACACCAATAACAATTACATTCCCCATAATTTCTCTCCTCAATAGTTTTATGATTTAAATGTCTTCTCTATTATATATAAATTTCTTCTGCATTAAAAGATATTTATTTGCAGGAATGAAATTTATTTTTATCCAATATTCATACTCTATATTGCAAAATGACTTAAAGATTTTTAAAATAAAAAAGATATATAAGGATAATAGCTTCCTTATATACCTTTTTCTTGAATCTTAATTTGATTATTCTTGGAATCAATATACATATTAAAGTTACTGCCCTCTATCAAGTTTTCTAATGAATAATATGCATTCTGATTCACCCAGATTGGTTTTTCTTCATCGATCTCAAATCCCATGTCATTCCATTCATATTTTATAACTTTTTCGGAAATATATATTTTTTCATTTTGCTTATAAATAGGATAGTAGCTGACAATCCACTGCTTTTCTACGGCAGATGTAGTTTGGATGTCAAGGGAATCAATAAAGTAATGATCCTTCAAGGCTTTTTTATAAGCTTCTGTCAGTTGGCTCTCACCAGTAATTTTAAAATTGTCTTGTCCCATTCCATCAGGAGCAACCTCAATATTGTCAAAATCCATATAGTTTATGCCTTTAATTTGAGGATAATGAGTTCTTATAGTATTATAAAGGGTAGTAATTTTTTGAGCTGCTTCGTCTATGTAATATCCATGGTCTTTGTTGGAATAATGGGATATTCCCAGCTGCGAAATCATCATTGGTTTTTTCCCTTGAAAAGTATAATAAATATAATCTATATCTTCAAATACATTTCTGTCATTCTTTTCATTACGAATATAAATTGAATCATAAACATCTATACCTATCCAGTCCACCGCTTCATCTCCAGGATAATATGTCAAGCTGTCTTTGCAATTTTCCAAATTGACGCTCCATATAAAAGCTACATTGGGAGCATATTCTTTAAAAGTTTTCCTTGCTTTTAGAAAGAAGTCTTTGTATTCTTTCGGGTTGTCGTATTGATGTGGATTAGGATAAAACTGAACAAACATAGGAATGAAATAATAGCCGAATTCTTTTGCGGTTTCTTCCAACAAATAATCCTGATAGGGAAAATCTTTTGAAGGAGGTTGTAAAATAATGCATGGCGTCTTCATACGAGACGTACACTCTAAAACCCATTCAATCGGAAAAATAGCACCTAATCTCATATTTCTTAAATAAATAGCGTGACTGATTTCAGTAATTTTTTCGAAAGTTTCAATGTCAAAATTAATATCGGAATTTGATAAAATATAAGCCCCCAGATAGCAGCCTTCTTTAGGCTCATATAAACTGAGCGGTCTTGAAATACTCCTGTAAAGTTTATAATCGGTTATTTCAATAATCGCCTGAGCTGCTGATACTTCTTTTTCTTCTGTATCAGTTATAGGCGCGTTATCTTTTTTTGATGTACTGCAACTTGTTAAGAATAAAAATAAAAAGATCATCATATGAGAAAGTTTCAGCTTCACACAAATCCCTTCCTTCACATGATATCTTTTCCATTTATATTATTTTTTATTCCTATTTTGCTTTTTTCCTACAAGATATGTGTTCAATGCCTCGAGATAGTGAATATAGGCTCCTCCTTTACTGAATATTTCTAATTCCTTCGGAAATGCTTCATAAGGAATGGATTTTCTTCCTCCCTCCTGAGCCCTGTCCCAGTATTTTTTCAATATTTCAAAGGGCAACATGAAATACTGATCGTATTCGATAAAGTAAACCAGCAGAAATGCTACGCCGTCTTGTTTTTGAAAATCTTCCATGAACAGAATTTGATGAGGGTGAATATTCTGTATAGGCAAGCTTTTCTTGCTTGTCTCTTTTGCATCAAAACATATTGGAATGCTCTGTACAACCCCAATATAGTCTACGGTACTTTTTTGGTCAAAATATGCTAAAGTGATGGTTCTGCTTTTTTGATCAATTTGAATAGGTTTAATTGGGGTAGGCACTTTTTGAATCACTGCCAAGCCCCTTGACCTATATCTTTCATTGGTAAAATTAATCAGTTCTTCTAATGTACTTCCTCTTAAACCTCTGGTGTTCCAGTATCCCATAATAACACTCCAAATTCTTTTTTTACTATATTAGCATAAATCTTAAATCTATTCATTGAGTATTTTGTAAAAATGTATTATACTTAATAGTGTAAGGAGGAATATGTAATGATTGGTATAAAATGGATAATTAAATTATGTGCCTTTGCTCAGGAAATTTTTCAGTATCTGTCTATGGATTTAGAAAATCAGGCTGTTTATTTAGAAGAAAAATCAAGATATAGGATGGCAAGAAAAAAATATATGCTACTCGATAATTATGAAAAAGTCATTGACTTAAGTCGCCGTCTTCAAGACTATAAGCAAGTATTCATTTATCAAGTAAAAAACAACCAAATATATGAAGCGATGCAAACAGCAGAAATCTATGAACTGTATGAACTGGGCGCTCCCCTTTGCGAGAAAGAAGGAGAGTTTATTAAAGCTGCTCACATGTACTCCTACTTCAATCCTATCAAAGCAGCATCCCTATATAAACAAGAACGCATCTGGGATAAAGCCGCTAATTGTTACATAAAGGCTATGCAATGGCTTAGAGCAATCGAATGTATCGAGCACATTTCTTCGGAAGAATTAAAGAAAAAATATTATAAAAAAATTGAGCAAATAGGTGAGGAATTGTCTTCAAAAGGAAATTATGAAGAGGCCATAAAACTTTTTACACGAATCAATTCTTTAGAAAAAGCTTTAAATCTTTCTGAGCAAATAAAGGATGAAAATACTTCTAAGATTCTTTATGAGCAATTGGCAAGACAAGCATTGGATCAGAATGATATTCAACAAGCTGCGTATTATTATGAAAAATTGGATACTTCAAAAGCCTTTTCATTATATATAAAAATACAGGATATTGATAATGCTGCACGCCTGCTGATCAATCAAGAGAAATGGGAAGAAACTGTATATTTGTATTTAAAAAATGAAAATGAAGACAAGGCTATAAAAATTGCAAAAGAACATAATTTACATGCTCTTTTACTTTCATATTATAAAGAAAAGAAAAACTATGAAAAAATCTTATGGATTTTTGAAGAAACTAGTAATATCAATGAAGGTATTAAATATTTTAAAGAAGAAAATATGCTTGACTATGTTGCTCATTTGGCAAAACTACTGCCAAAGTCTTCTGAAACAGCTGCTGTTTTAAAGGACATTGGATATTATGAACAAGCAGCCCATTATTATCTTTTGGAAGACAATAAAGAAGAATGTAAAAATTGCTTGATGCTGTCCGGTAAAACTCCGTTAGAAATTGAAAATTACTTTTTTATTAAAAATTATCCTGCATAATTTTAGGGTGAACAATGTTCACCCTAATTATATTTGAAAATATTTTTTAAAAATCAATCTTTAATTTTTCTTTGTCGCAAATCTCTCTGTATATATAGGGCAATTCTGCTTTAAAACTATGATTTTCCAAGTACTTGAATTCCTCAGGGCATTCTGTAAACTTTACTTTATAGGCATGTAAAAACTGATGTTTCAAATGATATTTGGCTTTAAAATAAGCATTAACTTTATTGTCTCCGTACTTACTATCTCCAATAATCGGATGGTTTATTTTAGAAAGATGGGCTCGAATTTGATGGGATCTTCCTGTAATAAGTTGTATTTCTAAAAGCGTATAATGAGAATTGCTTACTATGGGCCTGTAATGGGTTTCAACATATTTGCTTCCCTCTTCGTACGCATCAATGATTTCTACTTCATTTGATTTTATGTTCTTCTTATGATAGCCTTTTAAAACTCCCGGTGTTTTTATAACACCTTTTACAATGGTTAAATAATACTTTTGGATTTTATTCTCTTTAATCATCTGATTCATCGTTTGAAGTGCGTTGAGCGATTTCCCCACAATAATGATCCCACTGGTATTTCTGTCTAGACGATTACAAATAGCAGGCGTAAAACCCGTAGCTTTTTTAGGGTTGTAGTCTCCTTTATCTACTAAATAAGACAAAACTTCATCCATCAATGTATTTTTATCATTATTTTTATCTGGATGAACAAGAAGCCCTAAAGGTTTATTGCACAGCAAGATATGCTCATCTTCAAATATGACTGAAAATGTTTTGTTGACTTTACGGACATATTTTTGCACACGAAATTGATCAATTGTCTCATCTGCTAGGTACAACTGTATGATATCACCTATTTGGAGTTTTTCATTTCCTTCTCCCTTTTTACCATTATATTTAATCCGCTTTTTTCTAAGCATTTTGTATATGAATCCCTTAGAACTCTGGTTCAAATATTTCATTAAAAATTTATCCAAACGTTGATTGGAATCATTCTGTGTAATGTGTATCTCTTTCATCTGCTCACCCGTATCTTCTTTCATATCTTGATCATAAGAAAATCGCCTGAACAGGCGATTTTCTTATGATTATTTCCTTAAGATTATTTTCTTATGATTACAAAGTTATCGCTCAATATTAACTGTATTGGACTTCGCATCCCAAAGCACCTTATAGCCTAACTTTTCAAATTCTCTTGAAGGGATATAGGAAGTTCCACCAATAACTTTAGCATTTAAGTAATTTTTTGCACCATTTTTCTCTACATAAGGTTGCTTTTTGGCTGAATCCCAATTTATATTTTCTCCTAATATGTTGCCAATCTCTTTTAAAGGAAGGTAAGAAGTTGAGTCAATCACTTTTATACCAAGTTTTCCTTCTTGATTACCTGATGTATAAGAACCATTCTTCAAATTAATATTTAATTTAATTGGTTCATTAATAGCGGATTCAGCTATCTTTCTTAATTCAGTCATTGTTAAGATATTCTCTGTTGGAACTGTAAAAGTAACAGAATCAATTCCCTTAACTGTTTGCTTTACTATGCAAGAACCCTTAAACGATTTTTCAGCATTTGCAGCATCATGATAATTAATTTTTCCACTAAAATCTACAACATATGCATTATCTTTTGTTTTTTCAAGAGAATATTCAAACTGAGATCCTTCCCACATGCTAATTGAACTGTCAACAGCCGATAAACCAAGATCAATTTGAGATTTATATAATTCTTTATTATCTTTAATATTATTCACCATACTATTTAAAAACATATTAACTTCATTAATTTTATCATTATCCAGTCCAAGATTAGGTATTTCTTGCTTTAAATAAACGTCCAATTCTTCAATATGATCTATTGAGTATTTAAGGAAAGAAGCAAAAACATTTACTGTATCCTGTAATGACAAAGAAACAGTATATTTATTATTGCTTTCTTTAACAATGCCCATTTCATATTCATCGTATACTTTTTCCATTAAATCTTTGTAGTTCTTTTGCCATTCTTTATTCATTTTAACAAAAGAACCAAGATCAAAATATACTTTAGTTAATTGCTCTGCAAGAAGTTCGCTGTTATACAATTCTGTAAACATATCCTTCATTTCTTGCCTGTCAATACTTATGTACTGAACACTCGCAAATTCCCGATCAATTTCACGGTTTGTCTCTTCGTTTCCGAAGCTTTTTATGTAATTAAAAAAATCATCCATTTTTAAGTAAACTTTATTTCCATCGCTTAAGACTGTCAAAAGTACTTTTTGCTCTCCGGTGTTCTTATTTTGAATATAGTTTGTAAAAATTAATTTTGAAGCTACAGTATCAATTTTTGCATCAAAAGTAAAATTATAATTATTAAGAATCGATTGAACTAGAGACAGCTCTTGTGACGATAATCCAAATAGTTCGGGATCCACTTGGTCCAGAGAAAAACTCATTTCTCCAGTAATTTGATATTTATCTAAGCCATTCATTTCTTGCGAAAGATTATAAAGTCCCTTTTCTTCTTTACTACATCCCGTTAACAAAGAAAAAATCATAACCATAATTAATACCAGTGGAAAAACCCTGATCTTTTTCATTAACATACCTCCATTCACACTTTTAATTTATTCCAGATTAATCATATCATAGTATAATAAAAACTACAATGATAATTTATCCTTAAAACAGGCGAATATTATATTGCAGCAGTCTTCAGTGCTTCTACAAATACCTCCTGGCTTTCTGAATCTCTTACTTCTTTATTTTCCAATCGTTTTAATAATTGATTCAATTCCCCTTTTGCACCTTGAATAAAGATCACCTTATCTTTCAAGCCTTTTTGCTTTGCAATTCTTTTCATAGTTTCTATATTTTTGCTGGTGTTTTTATGTTCCTTATCCAAAATGCAATAAATATGCTGATCACTAATAAGCACATGATCAATAGAGGTCATCCCCTTACTATCGCCAAATAAAGCACTGTTCCAAACAATATAAGCATGAGGAAGACTTTCAAGCTGTTTCGCCACCTCACGGCTTCCATCTTTAAACGGAATAATAGAAATGTATTGAACACCATTCTGTGCAACAACCAAAGTAAACAAGATCGCTACAAGGGTAAAAATATTGTTTCTGGTCTTAGTTAAAATTAGTCCTAAAATAAATATTCCCAGCATAATACTTAAACTGATTGCCGTACGAGTAAAATATTTGAGCTTTCTTTTCTTTATGTAATCTGCTTCTTGTATAACCTTTGCCATTTTATGCCCCCATCTCTGTTTTGATTTTTCATTAAATGAATGCACTCGTACCTTAGTGTATCAAAAAAAATGAAAAAAGAAAAGTCTGCATAAACACAGACCTTTCAAAATTATTTAAATACATCAATTAAGTGTTCAAATATGTCTTTGTTTTCTTTAATGACATCTTTATTTCCCATTACACAAATATAATTCTGCTGTGATAATTCTTGCATCATCTTTTTATAATTTATAATATCTTTTTTTCTTGTGCCTAAGATCTCATCTCTTTCTTTTTGAATATCTTCATAAGTTATTTTACTGATGTACTGAGATACGGCCTTTTCTCCTTTCATGGAAGGGCTAAGAGGGAAATCATATTTGCTGATGGTGCCTATAATATATTTTGTCATTTCTCTTTCATTAGCATCAAATTTTTCAAGATATTCTCCTGCTTCATCATATACCTTTAATGTCTTTTTTAAGTTAGGATCTCTGTAGGAAGAGAAATAGACATTTCCATTTCTTGAAAAGTTAATAAATGCACCATAAGCTCCACCTTGAACACGAACTCTGTTCCAAAGATAATCTAACCCGATAATGGTTTTCAATACTTGAAGGCTGCCTGAATAAGGATATCCTAATTCTAAGAAATTATAACCTTTTGCCACATATTGAATATCACTTTGAGTCATTAATCCTTCATTCTTAATGGAAAAATCAAAAGAATATTTTTGCTGTGTAACAGGAGCAGTATTCAATGAACCAAGTAATTCCGTTATATGTTTTTGGAACTCCACGTAATCTTCTTCTTGAGCAGTTACACCAATAAGCAAATTATTCACATTAAAAATTTGATTTGCTGCTTCTTTTAAATTTGCAATCAATTCTTTCTTCCTGGATTCAAAGTTTTCTTCAATGTCCTCTACAAATTTGTAGAACGAAAAACCTTTCAATATTTCAGCAAACTGACCTTTCTCTGAAAAATAAGCCAAAAGTCTGTCAGAAACAACACTATGCCCCTGGCTATTTAATGCCATCTCCATACGGGATTTCATTTCTCTGATGATCTCTAAAAGACGTTTGTCATTTTCAAAAGAAGTTGCAATAATAATTTCTTTCATCAAACCAATTAATTGAGGAAGTTTTTCAGTAAGAGCTTTTGCTTTTACAATAAATTTGCTTTCATAAGCTTTTGAGTCACCATTCATACCATAAGTCTCTGCATAGAAATGTATACCCCCGGTATGGATATTGATTTCATTAGCTAAATCAGCATAAGAATACTTTTCAGTATCCATTTTACCTAAAATACCAACTAACATTCCTGCATATGGAATAAGTTTTTGCTCTACAACTTTCAAATCAAAATAAAGATTCAGATAGGTGATTTTATTTGTAAACAAAGGATGGAACAATACTTTTACATCATTTTCTACCTTTTCTTCCTGGGGTATTTTTTCTGCTTCCTTATTAATATCACTTAAAGATAACACTGGTATTTTTTCTATATCTTTCGGATCATCTGGCGTCGTTTGTCTTTCCTTTAATTTTTCCGTTTGATGAATTAGTTCGTTAATTTCTTGATCTGATAACTTAGCTTTATACTCTGAAAGTTTTTGCTTAACTTTTTTAGTTCTTTCTTCTAATAATCCCTTTTTAGGATTGAGTATAAGCAAGGTTCCATGAGTATTATCAAGAATGTATTTTCTGATTAAATTTTCAAAATAAGGAGAGGTAAAACTTTCTTTGATTTTTTCTAATGTAGGCTCATATTGAAGATTGATCAGAGGATCTGAATCATAGAGCCAACTGTCCATCACCTTAATGGCATATATAAGCCCCTTTGGATAACTTCGAGTATCTGCTTCACGAAGAGAAAATTCCTTTGAATTTACTGCAGCTTGAATAAGCTTTTTATCAATTCCGTCATTGACCAATTTATTTAAGGTATCATATACTGTTTTCTCAAATAATTCTTTTTTATCCTTATCAGAATTTTTAACCACAATGCTGAAAATAGGCTGCTGAATACTCATGTCAAAACTGCCAAAAACGTCTTTTCCGATTCCAGCGTCCAATAATGCTTTCTTAAGAGGAGCAGCCGGAGTTTCAAGAAGCAAATATTCCAAAATTTGAAAAGCTAAATATATTTCCGGATTTGTTGATCGATCTATTGCATAATTTAAACTTAAAAAAGTTTTTTCTCGTTCTCCTTCTTCAGGAGAGATTGGATAATCCACATGGATTTCTTTGATCTTATCAAAGGATTCTTGAATGGGTATTGATGAATCAATATCCTGCTTATCAAAATTGCTTAAGTATTCTTCGTTAATAAACTTCATCTGTTCTTCAAGATTTCCATTACCATAAAGGTATATATAACTATTAGAAGGATGATAATATTTTTTATGGAAAGCAAGAAAGTCTTCATAAGTTAAATCTGGAATATATTCCGGATCTCCTCCCGATTCTACACCATAAGGTGTGTCAGGCAATACTGATTCCTGAATCTTTCTAAAGAGAATGGCTTCGGGTGATGAAAAAGCGCCTTTCATTTCATTGTAAACGACTCCCTTATAGGTTATATCATCTTCTGGTTTCTCCAACTCATAATGCCAGCCTTCCTGCATCAATATTTCCGGATATTTGTAAATATTAGGGTAAAATACCGCATCAAGATATACATCCATTAGATTCATAAAGTCTTTTTCGTTGGTACTGGCAATTGGGTACATTGTTTTATCAGAGAAAGTCATAGCATTCAAATATGTATTTAATGAACCCTTTGCCAGTTCAACAAAAGGATCTTTAGCCGGAAACTTTCTGGAACCACATAATACCGAATGCTCTAGTATATGAGGCAGTCCTGTACTATCCGTTGGAGGTGTTCTGAATGTAATGGCAAATACTTTGTTTTCATCGTCATTTTCTATATTAAGTAATTTAGCACCACTTTTTTCATGAACAAACAGGCGAGCTGTAGAATTCAATTCTTTAACTTGCTTTTCATCAAGCAGTTTAAATCCATGTATTATACTCTTTAATTCCATGCACTCATCTCCTAAATTTCTTTTTTAGATTTATATTTTCCAATTAATAAATTATATACTAATACATAAGTAATATACTTAATTCCATTTAAACATTTTTAAAATCCATCTGTGAGGAATCATTCTAGAAATGAGCTTTAACAACTTCATGGGAATCCCATAAACAGATTCCATCTTGTTTTGCTCAGAATCTTGCAATGCCTTGGCCACTACATCTTTTGACTTTACCATAAACTTAGCTTTCCAATCTAAAGGTTTTCCTTTCGAAGAAGCAACCTTAAAAAATTCTGTTTTCACTGGACCCGGACAAACTGCCAGCACATCAATCCCTTTGCCTTTAAGTTCAATCCCCAAAGCTTTACTGAAATGTAAAACATATGCCTTTGTGGCTGCGTAAACGTTAAAACCTGGTTGCGGCAAAAATGCTGCCGAAGAAGCAATTTGAATAATTTTCGAACCTTTGGGCATATAAGGAATAACACCATATGTCATGGCTGTCAGTGCCTTTATGTTTAAATCAATCATATCCAACTGCTCATCTAACTCTAATTCAGTAAAAGAACCTATTTTTCCAAAACCGGCACTGTTTATAAGAAATAAAACCTTTGGCTTTTCAGCATTTAATTTGCTTATAACTTTACTTACTCCTTCTCTTTTAGATAAGTCTGCGTCAATGACTATTCCTTTCGAGTTCTTAAGGTTATCTGCCAACTTTTTCATTTTTTCTTTTCTTCGTGCAATCATCCAAATTTCATCTAATTCATATTTACTGTCTAATTGTCTCACAAAATCCTTCCCTAAGCCTGAAGATGCGCCTGTTATAATGGCAATGTTCTTCATTTTGCCACCCCTTTTTTATTAAGTATTTATGATCAAAAAGCAGCCCTTCTTATTCGGGCTGCTTTAAATGTTCTTGAATAAATTTTTCACGGCAATCCCAACTACAAAAATAAAAAGTCTCTGTTCCTCGTGAAAGTTGATAGCCATGATGCTTCTCAATAAATTTTCCACATACCGGATCTTCAACCATTTCTATAGGAACATCAGACTGCTGCTCCAAACCTGACTCTCGATCTGTCTGTTCAGAATGAATCTGATTTTCCTCTTTTTCTTGAAGCTGTCTCTGATGTTGAAGAAGTCTGGCTGTCCTAAGCATTCTCGAAAACATCCACCAAATTACAATCATCCATAAAAAATTACTAAGTGTTTCCATCAATATCACCTCTCTACACTACGATGCCATTTTTTCCTGCTTAATCAGTATTAATTCTCCATCTTCTTTTATTTCATAAATTTCTAGCATACTATCTTTCACCACAATTTCGAGATTACAGTAAGGACAATAATATCTGATTCTTCCTAATGTACCCAAACGCTGGTTGCCGCATACTGGGCATTCCATATTCATTCACTTCCTTATTCTATAGAATAAAATATACTCATAGTATATTATAATATATAAATATGAAAAAATTATGAACAATTCTTGAACAAGTATGTTTTATTTCATATATTTATCTAAAATCATTATAATTTCCTCTATTTTTTCTTCTCCTTCTCCATTAAGCAGAGCATGTCTTACACAACCATGGATATGTTGCTTTAATACTGTAAGATTACTTTTTTTGAGCAACGCCTGAACTGCCAAAATTTGCTTAGATATATCGATACAGTATCTGTCCTCTTCAACCATACGAATAATTCCATCTAATTGTCCTCTTGCAGTTTTTAAAAGATTGAGTACTTCTTTTTTGTCTTTTTCAATCAAACCATTCACTCCTAATCTAAAGAAAATTCCTATGAAATGAAACTCTACTTCCATATTTTAATACTTATTATAGCATAATTATTGTCAAATCAACCTGTATCTAAATATAAATCTTTCCAAATTAAAAACTCTCCGCAAAGAGAGTTTCATAAATTTTATATATTATTTTTATTGTAGTCAATATTATGAGATATATTTTAAACTAATGCAGCTAATAATAGTAATTCTTCGTTATTTTCATATATTTCCTCAAATTGAGAGATAGGCAGTGGATTCTCTCCTCTTCCTACTTCTATGGTATATCCCGGCCTTCTGTATTCTTTAATAAACCAATCTTTATATCCGGCATACAGGGCAGCACCAACAGGCTCAGCAAGAGTATAGCCACTGACAGCGGCAAGCATTTCTCCTATTTTTAATGCTTCCGGAGGCTGAAGGTTTCTGTAATTCCAGAAAATTACTTCTCCCTGAGTATGATAAGCCAATACCAGACGAAAATCATGTTCCCTGGTAAAATCAGCTACTGCTTTAGATTCTGGCTCTGATTCCGGAGATGGTCCTCCATATAAATATGGTCCCGGACCATCTACTCCTAAACTTTCTTCCATCTCTTTGAATTCATCCCAGGAGGCATCGTAGTTTCGATTTAAATCCACTCCTCTGATATTGGCCTTCCATCTGTCGAAATTCGTACTGCCATCATTCCACTGGATGATCTCGTTATATCTTGGATGATCCGGAGATATTCCATTGATGACCAGTTCTACCCCATCAGGATTTACCATTGGAACGATATAGATCGTTGCTTGTTCCCATATAGTCCTTGCCGGATACCCTCTTATAATGCCATCCATGGCAAATGCTTTAGAAAATTGCTCAATCCATTTCATTAAAACAGGTGTAGTAATCCATTCATTGGAGTGATGAGATCCATTATAAAAAACTTCTCTTGGCCCTTCCCCTAGTTTGATCATATATAAATTTCTTCCTTCAACACTCTTTCCAATCGTATCCACTACTAAAAAAGGATATCTCATTACCAGACCTTGAATATCTTTTTCCATCACATCATAAGTATAAGGTATATCCGTCTGGACAACATCAATGCCAAAGGGAACAATAATTTCTTCTCCCACATTCAAAAAGAAGGGATTGATTCCGGGGTTAGCAGTCGTGATGCTATATACATTTGTGGAATATTGATTGGCAATTTTATAAAGTGTATCTCCAGGTTTAATTTTATATAAAGCATATCCAAGCAAAAAAGGTTCCAATCTCTCATAAGTTCTTGGACCAATAATTCCATCCGCACTTAACCCATTATTTCTTTGAAAGGCTTTGACTGCTTGCTCGGTATTTTCTCCAAAAATCCCATCAACACTGCTTATATTATATCCTATAAGCTTTAAAATACTTTGCACTTCTGCAACATCAGAACCTCTCATGCCTTTTCTTAATACTCTCAACTGCTTCACCTACTTTTTATAAACATTCTCATATTATTTTATCAATTAAACCATGTAAATGTGCTCTTGATTTTTAACTTTATTAATTTTTGGTTCTAAAGTAATAAACCGGATATTCATATAATTATATAAGAACTGCTTGGTAGGAGTGATGTTATGCATAAACTGATCAATACAATGATTTACAACTTCTTTATTGCTTTAGGAGTAATACTGGGAGGTGCTCTGTTTGGCTGTGCTGCTGCAATTCTGTGTGGCGAAAAGCCAGTCAAAGCAATGCTTGTTTTCTCAGAGCAACTTAAGCTTTGGGCACTTATTGTTGCCTTGGGAGGTACTTTTTCTTCCTTTGAAATTTTAGATTTAGGTATACTAAAAGGGGAATTTAAGGCGGTCATTAAACAAATCCTCTACATTTTAAGTGCATTTGCCGGAGCACACATGGGGTATGTCATTTTACATGCGTTGGGAGTGCACAATTCATGAAAAAAATAAATTTTTCTGGCTTTTGGATTTTCGTCTTTGGATTTTTTATTGGGATAACATCCTATAATACTATGTATATGTATAAAATTGAAAATCTAATAAATGAAAATGAGCATCTTACTGCCCAACTGGAAGACTATATAGTTAAATTAAAAAAATTAGAAGAATCCAGTCAAAAGAAGGAAATTCCTGTTTTAAATCAAATCTCTCCGATTATGCTTAATAAACAGGAAGAACTTCTTCCAAAAAATGAAATCGATCAATATATAAAAGTTTTATTAAAAAATCAAATTGGTAAAGAGCTCAGCAAAATTGATGTAGACTTAATTTATAATGCACTCAACCGCCGTTTTCTAAAATTTCAAGATGGAGAATATCAATTGGAAATCAGAAGTATTATCGTGACAGACACTATGTATATCTACTACCGCGTAGAAAAAAGCAACAGCTAATTCAATTGGTAAAATTTTAAATTATAAAAGTCTGTTAGAGGGAAATACTATAGATAATAAATAAGCCATATGAAAATTTAATTAATTGAAAGGGGCTTTATCATGAGAACGATGGATTTTATTGCCTTACTTTTAATGATCATTGGAGCAATCAACTGGGGACTAATTGGATTCTTCCAGTTTGACCTTGTTGCTACTTTATTTGGTGGTATGGACGGTTGGCTAAGCAGAATCATTTATGCTTTAGTTGGATTAGCCGGCCTTTACGGTTTAAGTTTATTTGGAAAAATTGACAACGAATCTGTCAGAAGAACTGAATAATCTATAAAAAATGCAAGTCTTCCTTCTTTGTTAATTAATTTTTAAAAATTAACCTTTTTTAAAAAAATCATTTTTTTAAAAAAGGTTTTTTTAATTTCAAGGAGAATATAATTAATATATATAATTACAAATATTTTAAAGGGGGAGATTCTTATGATACAAATCATTGCGGGGGAAAAAGGTGAAGGAAAAACCAAGCATTTAATTGACATGGCCAATCGATCTGCCAAGAGCAGTAATGGTCATGTCGTATATCTGGATAACGACCGAGATCATATGTTCGATTTGCATCATAATATTCGTTTTATTGAAACAACTGGTTTTCCCGTTTCTGGATATAAAGAATTTTATGGTTTTATCTGTGGTATTTTATCTCAAGACCATGATATTGATTATGTATATATTGATGGATTGCTGAAGTTATCCCGTCTCTCAATAGAAGAAGCCCAATCATTTATTGAAAAACTAAATGAAATATCCGAAAAATATAATGTCAAATTTATTATCGGAATGAATTGTAAAGAAAAGGAAATCCCCGAAAATTTAAAATCTTTTTTAATAGCATAAATGTTTAATAACATAAACATATACAAGGATTCCCCAGCCATCTAAGCTGGGGAATTTTAATGAGTTTTATTATTATAATGACATTAAAGGATAAAAATCAATTTTTCATTTATAATAGTACAAATAATTACATAAACTTTTTAATAAATTATACTTGAAAATTAAAAATATAGTATTACATTATATTGATTAATACTTTATAATAAAAAAATATTAATTAAAATCATTTAAGAAAAAGGAGTCAACAATAGAAATGAATCAATTAGTTGAACGTTTTATTAAATACGTAAAATATCCTACTACTTCTGATGAAAGTTCAAATACTTGTCCCAGTACAGAAAACCAAATAGCTTTTGGCAAGATGTTGGCAGAAGAATGCAAATCCATTGGCTTAAAAGATATAAGTATTGATGAAAATGGATATGTTATGGCAGTTCTTCCGGCTAATTGCGAAGAAGATGTTCCTGTAATAGGATTTATTGCCCACATGGATACCAGTCCTGATATGAGCGGTGAAAATGTTAATCCTCGAATTATAGAAAATTATAATGGCAAAGATATTGTTTTAAACGAAGAGAAAAATATTGTATTGTCTCCTAATGCATTTCCTAATTTAACCAAATGCATAGGAGATACATTGATTACAACCGATGGCACTACTCTTCTGGGAGCAGATGATAAAGCTGGTATAGCAGAAATTTTAACTGCCATGGAATACCTTATTCATCATCCTGAAATCAAGCATGGCAAAATATGCATTGCCTTTACGCCTGATGAAGAAATTGGAAGAGGTGCCGATCTTTTTGATGTAAAAAAATTCGGAGCTGACTTTGCTTATACCATTGATGGAGGATTGCTTGGAGAATTGGAATACGAGAATTTTAACGCTGCTCAGGCAAAAATTACAATACACGGTCAAAATGTTCATCCTGGTACTGCAAAAAATAAGATGAAAAATGCAGTATTAATAGGCATTCAACTTGCTCAACTTTTCCCCGAAAAAGAAATTCCTGCCTATACGGAAGGCTATGAAGGCTTTTATCATTTGAACAATTTCAACGGTAATGTGGAAAAAGTTGAAATGGTATATATTATTCGGGATTTTGATATGGAAAATTTTAATAAACGTAAAGATTTTGTAAAAGAGGCTATTGAAAAAATGAATGCAATATATGGTGATGGCACTATTCAATTAGAATTAAGAGATCAATACTACAATATGAAAGAAAAATTAGAAGACAAAATGTACATTGTAGAAAGAGCTTTTAATGCAATGAAAGCTGTAGGTGTTGAGCCTCACATAAAACCTATTCGCGGTGGTACAGATGGTGCAAGACTATCCTTTATGGGCCTTCCCTGCCCTAATATTTTCACAGGCGGTGATAATTATCACGGCAGATACGAATACATTTCAGTGAACTCAATGAAAAAAGCAGTTGAAGTGATTGTAAAAATCGCCCAAATATGATAAATATAACTTAAATGTGTTTTTATTCTCCCAAAATGGTACATCTATCTCCATAAAAGCAATAACCCCCTTGAGTTTCCGCAAATTTTATGGTAAGATATGACCAATTATTAAGGAAAATGTGATGACGGAGTTAAGTAGCATTTCATGGTTACAATTTCAGAGAGTAAATCGGCTGGTGAAAGATTTACAGTACATGAATATGCGAAATACACCTCTCGAACATTAGGCTAAAAACCTAACGGCTTCTCACCGTTATATGAGACTGGAGGTATACAATGCATTTGTATACGAATTAAGGTGGTACCACGGGTTCTCTCGTCCTTACATGATCACATGATAAGGCGAGAGTTTTTTATTACATAGAAAGTTCTTCCGAGTTTCCTATGTAATTAAAACCCTCCGCGCAAAGTGCACACTTACGCATATTGAATTTTGTCGGCTTTGTCGACTGCACTCGGCGCGAGAGTTTCGCATACGAAACTCTTTCTTGTGAAAAATATTAGGTAAAGGAGTTAGCTTTTCTATGAGAAATGTATATGATATTTTAAAAGAAAGAGGCTTTACTGAACAAGCAACACATGAAGAGGAAATAAGAGAATTGCTTGGTAAAGAATCCGTTACTTTCTATATTGGTTTTGACCCCACAGCAGACAGCCTTCATGTAGGCCATTTTGTTACAATTATGGCTATGTCTCATATGCAAAAAGCTGGTCACAGGCCTATTGCCCTTATAGGCGGTGGAACTGCTATGGTTGGGGATCCAACGGGTAAAACCGATATGCGTAAAATGATGACAGAAGAAACCATCGCTCATAATGCAGAATGTTTTAAAAAGCAGCTTTCGAGATTTATAGAATTTGGTGAAGATAAAGCTATTATGGTCAATAATGCAGATTGGCTTCTTAATCTGAATTATGTATCCTTTTTAAGAGAAATTGGGATTCATTTTTCTGTAAACAGAATGCTCACTTATGAAAGTTATAAAACCAGAATGGAAAAAGGCCTTTCTTTCTTAGAATTTAACTATACGCTTATGCAGTCCTATGATTTCCTGGAATTATACAGAAGGTATAATTGTAAGCTGCAGTTAGGAGGCAATGACCAATGGTCCAATATTCTAGGGGGAGTTGAACTCATCCGCAGAATTGGCCATGATGATGCTTACGGCATGACCTTTAGCCTTCTTACAACCAGTGAAGGCAAAAAGATGGGTAAAACTGAAAAAGGAGCCATTTGGCTTGATCCTGAAAAAACATCTCCTTACGATTTCTATCAATATTGGAGAAATGTTGCAGATGCTGATGTAAAAAAATGCCTCTCCCTTCTTACTTTCCTTCCTATGGACGAAGTAAACAGGTTAAGTGCTCTTGAAGGTGCTAAAATCAATGAAGCTAAAGAAGTCCTGGCTTATGAAGTTACCAAGATTGTTCATGGCGAAGAAGAAGCTAAAAAAGCGCAAACGGCGGCTAAAGCTCTATTTGGTGGTGGTGCACAGGGTGGTTCTATCCCTACCACTGAAATTTCTAAAGATGAATTTAAAGATGGTATGGATCTCATCTCTCTTCTTCAAAAAACAGGCCTTGCTCCTTCCCGTTCAGAAGGACGTCGTTTGATTCAGCAAGGAGGCATTAAAGTACAGGATCAAAAGGTAACAGATCTAGATTACCTAGTAACAGAGAAAGATTTTTCAGAAAATGCTTTAATGATTCAAAAAGGTAAAAAAGTATTCCATCGTGTTCAATTAATATAAAAACCTTGGGAGCATGTGCTTCCCAAGGTTTTTAAACATTTGACCTGCTATCCATATATCGAACAAGTAACAATTTCAAAAACGCTGCCGCCGGTACTGCCAATAACATTCCCAGGATTCCGAACAAAGACCCTCCCACTGCAAGGGCTACGACTATGGCAACTGGATGTACATCCACGCTTTCTCCTACAATTTTGGGAGCTATAATTGCCCCATCTATTTGCTGAAGGATTAAAAGCGTAATGACTGCGTATAAAGCCTTCATAGGATTATCACTGATTAATCCCATAAGTGCTGCAGGAATCATTCCTATGATGGGTCCAAAATAAGGAATAACATTGGCAATTCCTGCGATAATACCAATAATTATTGGAAAATCAATTCCTATTATAGCAACACTGACTCCTATCAGAATTCCCATAATCAATGAATCCGTTAACTGTCCTCTTATGTAACCGGATAAAACATAATCAATATCTTTCCAAAGACGTTCCCCGCTTTTAAGAATTCTTTCAGGTAAAATGATTTTCAACAATCTGTTCATTAAATTTATGAAACCGGCTTTATCTTTTAACAGATAAAATGCTATAACCATCGCCATGGCAAAATTGACGACATGATTGCCCGCCTTGGTGATGCCTTCGATCACTTTTGTCGTAATACTTTGCACAATGTTTCCTAATTTCCCTGAAAGCTCTTGTATAGTTTCCTCAGTTTCTTGCAGGAATCCTATACTGTCTAACTTTTGTTGAATATTATATACCATATTGTTAAAGGACTGTGTATAAGCTCTAATGATGTCTACTAAATTATCTACATTCCTAAAACTTTTTTTGTTTCCTATACTGGAAGAAAATAAAAGCAACACTAAAAGAATGATTGAGATCACTGTAATATACGTAAGAAGCGTCGAAATCGTTCTAGTATTGGCTTTTTTATTATAATCCTTTGAATTGATTTTTTTAGGAAATTTTTTCTTATTGCTATATTTTAAATTTAGGGGATCCACAAGGTTCTTTTGATAAAGTTCCACAAGAGGATCCAATAAATATGCAATCACTACTCCCAAAAAAAACGGAGAAAGTATTGAAAATATTTTTGAAATAATTAAACCTAGGCATGCAGATATTGGAATAATATTTTGAATAATAATTGCTATACCGTATATCACAAGCAGTGTAAAGATAACATGAAAAGATATTTTTAAATAGTTTTTATCCCACGGCAATTTCATAAACAATGATCACATCTTTCTTACAGACTTAAGTTCAAATTTCATTTATGGTTATTATACATATTAAAGTGTCGCAGGACAATACAAAAATCAGTATTTACTTAATCTCTTTAAGTACAGCCAATAAAAACTCCCAAGTTCTCTTGGCAGAAGAAATGCTTAATCTTTCATCTGGAGTATGAATATCATACATATTGGGTCCAATAGAAATCATGTCTATACCTTCTATTTTTTCTGCAAAGAATCCACATTCAACTCCTGCATGAATTGCATTGATACTAGGTTTCTTGCCATACTTTTCTTCATAGATTTTAACAAAAAGATTGCGTAATTTTGAATGGGGCGTATATTGCCATGCAGGATATTCTCCTCGGGTAAAAAACTCAGCACCGACTACATCCGCCAACCTTTTAATCTGGTTGATGATGGCATATTTACGGGTTTTAACCGAACTTCTCACTGCACTGATAAATTGGATTGATTCTCTGTCCGTTATTACAACACCTAAATTGGTAGAACTTTCTACCAATCCCTCCATATCCATGCTCATAGTCTGAATTCCATTGGGGATAAGGGTAAGTACGTCGATGACTTTTCTCTTGGTTTCTTCTGATAAAATTTCATCTGTTGATTCTCTTACAAGCTCCAATCTAACATTAACATCACCATCAGAAGTTCTATATTCGTTTTTAAATATTTCATTCCATTCATCTATGACTTCTGTTAATTTCTCAACTTCATTATCACTAACTTGCACAATCGCATCCATCTCTCGTGGAATAGCATTATCCTTAAGACCACCATTTACAGAAATCAAATTAAAGGACATTTTCTCCTGAAGATCAAAGAGAATTCTTCCCATCATCTTATTGGCATTGCCTCTTCCTTTGTCAATTTCTTGACCAGAATGGCCTCCTTTTAAATTTCTGATTTGAATAGAATACACTGCTCCTTCTTTCTTTCCTGGTATCCATTCAGGTTTTAATACTAAATGAGCTCTTGCTCCGCCTGCACAACTTACTAGAAATTCTCCCTCTGCTTCTGAATCCATATTAATTAATATTTTTCCTTCCAGTTTGGAAGCATCCAGTTCAGCTGCACCTTCCATACCTGTCTCTTCGTTAGTAGTAATCACAACTTCAAGTGGAGGATGAGGAATATCTTCTGAAGCCAATAATGCGAGACTGTAAGCGATAGCAATTCCATTATCCGCACCTAAAGTTGTGGTGTTAGTATATTAGTGTAGACACAAAAAGCCGAACACCTTAAAATATAAAAAGGGAAGGAAGTGTCTACAATGGCAAAAGGGCAAAAGTATT